>NZ_JAKRFB010000039.1:0-41860 GCF_022348315.1 Alteromonas sp. MmMcT2-5
TTTTACTCTTTGTCACAGTCCTTTAACTTAGCCCGCTAGGCTTGCAGGACTGTTTCGCGATTAAAAGGCTTCCATTTAGACCAAAATTCGTACACCAAAAGTCAACAGGCCCTAGGCTGAAAGAACCTTTTCAACGAGCTGGTTTTTCTGCTCCTGCGGTAAAAAACTTGCCTTGAAACTATTTGCTACCAACGTACGAATTGTTTTTTCGTCAATACCCAGCGACTGGTGCAACGCTTCAAAATTGTCATTTAAGAAGCCACCAAAATACGTAGGATCATCAGAGTTAACCGTGACCAGAAGCCCAGCATCAAGAAGCTGGACAATATTGTGGTCTTTCATATCATTTATCACACACAGCTTGAGGTTACTTAACGGACAAACAGTGAGTGGAATTTGTCTTTCTTTCAAGAGGTCCATAAGCGCTTCATCTTCTTGGCAGCGTACACCGTGGTCAATACGATCAACGTCCAATAGCTCGATGGCTTCCCAAATGTAAGATGCCGGTCCTTCTTCTCCAGCATGGGCGACAATTTTAAATCCCAGCGCTTTGGCTTTTTTGAATACGCGTTCGAATTTTGACGGCGGATGACCAAGTTCGGAGCTATCTAACCCTACCGCTGTAATGTGCTCGTAATAAGGCTCTGCTGCAGAAAGCGTATCGAAGGCAGCATCTTCTGGCAAATGGCGAAGGAAAGACATGATTAAATAGCTACTGATACCGTATTCATCTTTTGCTTTTTCCATCGCCTTCAAAAAGCCTGGCATGAAAATATCGAAACCTATGTCACGCTCTGTATGGGTTTGCGGATCAAACATAATTTCTGTGTGGACGATATTGTCCTCATGACACCGCGTTAAGTATTCCCACATTAAGGCAAAGAAATCATCCTCATCGCGAAGCACGCCCGCCCCTGCATAATATAAGTCAAGGAAGCTTTGTAGATCTTCAAAGTTATACGCCGCTTCTATCTCTTCCACGCTAGCATAAGGAAGTGATACACTGTGTTTTTCAGCTAGGCGCCACATGAGTTCAGGCGTTAAGCTACCTTCTATATGCAGATGCAGTTCGGCCTTTGGAATGTTTTTAATTATTGATGACAGCGACATGGCCCCTCACTTATTTGCACCACAACAATGCAATGGCATTTAATTGGTGCGTAATAGTTTATCTTTAATGCTATCTGTAAACGAGTTCTATTGCTCATTTAGGTTTTGTTTGCGGTTTTTTTGACTTCATCTATGTTGATTACTAACCGTTTGGCTGGCTTTGTGCTGCCTGGCTAGTGACCTTGAGTCACGCAATGGCTATTAATTAGTCATTGTACTGAAAAGTAAGTTAGCACAAAACACACCAATAAGTTGACTAATTGGTCAGTTTATTGCTTTCAACGCACAAAACACACAATGAAATACTAACAGAGAACTCTTGATGTCCAACAACGTAATCGAACGGCTATTTAAGCTGCAGGAACACGGAACAACAGTAAGAACAGAGATCATTGCAGGACTTACTACGTTCGCAGCCATGTCTTATATACTCGTGGTGAACCCAGGTATTCTTGGGTTAAGTGGCATGCCCGTAGAGGGCCTAATTACAGTGACAGCAATAGCGGCGTGTATTGGCACTTTAATGATGGCGCTAATGACTAACTACCCTATTGCGTTGGCCCCAGGCATGGGCTTGAACGCCTTTTTCGCGTTTACCATTTGTCTTGGTCGTGAAATCCCATGGGAAGCAGCGCTTGGTATTGTTTTCTGGAACGGCATTCTCTTTTTACTCCTTTCTCTCACCGGAGTTCGAACCAAAATAGCCGAGTCTATACCTCCTTCTCTCAAAATCGGCGTGCAGTGTGGCATAGGTTTATTCATTGCCTTTATCGGCCTTAAAAATGCGGGGCTGATTGTTGATAATCCTGCAACCTTCGTACAGCTTGGCGACCTTTCTGAGCCAGCAGTAATGTTAGCGCTCATCGGCATTATCTTTACTATCGTTCTTATGGTGAAACGCGTTACAGGCGCTATCTTAATCTCTATCGTAACACTCACCTTAATTGGTGCTTTTATCCCCACTGAAAACGGTACCTTAACTGCAACGCCTTCTGCTGTAGTTGGCATGCCAGAATCTATTTCAAACACCTTTATGGCAATGGACTTTTGGTACCCAATCGATCACCTTGCTGAAACGTGGGACCTCATTTTCGCACTTATGTTTGTGAACATGTTCGATACCATAGGTACCTTAATCGGCGTATCTCGAAAAGCCAATCTACTTACACCCGAAGGCAAGCTACCGAAAATTGGCTCAGCAATGACAGCCGATGCATCAGCGAGTATTGCTGGCGCATTAGTGGGTACATCTCCAGTAACTAGCTATGTGGAGTCCGCTACAGGCGTATCGGCGGGCGGCAGAACCGGGCTTACCGCAGTAGTGGTTTCTGTCTGCTTCTTACTCTCGCTATTTTTAACACCGCTAATGAAAGTTATCCCGCTGATGGCCACTACGCCAGCGCTATTGATGGTAGGTATTTTAATGATGGAATCGATTCGACAGGTTGATTTCGACGACTTAGGTGCGTTAGCCACTGCTTCTGTTGCACTTATCGCCATGCCGCTCACATTCAGCATTAGCGAAGGCATTGCCCTTGGCTTTATTACTTATGTTGGCATTAAGGTAGGTACGGGAAAATTTAAAGAAGTAACACCGCTCACTTATGCACTAGCGATTGTTTTCTTATTACGATACTTATTGGATTTAAAATAATTCAACGGCGCTTATTGCGTGCCTGTAAGTTAACGCTTTAGATACAAAAAAGGTGGCTTTCAACGCCACCTTTCTTATTAAACTAGGCAAGTGAAAAAGATATACGTTTACTTCAATCCATCGTAAGTGAAGGTAACGGCTTTATCACCCATAAATACGATTTTAACGTGCTTACTGTCTTCATTGCCCCATGTACATGCCATGGTACCCATTGTTTTTCCTCAGTTGTCAGCTGAACCCAGAATTGCTTCAACTTCGTCCTGAGACATACCCATATTAGGGGCTGTTAACCTTTTCTGTGCATTTTTGCAGCGTCTGTATGTCATCTAGACAAGGAGGATGTTTGAAGGTCTAGTGGGCCTAAATCGAAAACATTCAACGCAGTATAGATGACATACAGGCGCTGCCCGGAGGGGTCGTCATGGAGGCCTTTTACTCTTTGTCACAGCCCTTTAACTTAGCCCACTAGGCCTGCAGGACTGTTTCGCGATTAAAAGGCTTCCATTTAGACCAAAACTGCACAGAAAAGGATAACAGCCCCTTAGTTATCATAGTTTTCTTTAGTCAGCTTTGAGCATGCTGTCAGCGCTAGCGCCCCAAGGGCAATAATGGCTAGTTTTGTTTTCATGGTTTTGTCCTTTATTAAGTGAAGGCGATAGCGCTCCATTTGTTTCACTTTCGTCTCTTCACTTTACTGTACTTCAAATATAGTAGGCGTACTGTAAACGCTACGTACGCGGCTTGTCACCACCATCTTTAGGATGAAGCTCCAACCAGTGACGGGCAATTTGCTCTCGTGTCGCTAGCCATACTTTATCATGAGACTTAACGTACTCGATAAAGCGCTTAAGTGCGGCGAGTCGAGCAGGCCGTCCTATTATGCGATTATGAAGGCCGATAGATAGCATCTTAGGCGCTTCTTCTCCTTCTTCATACAACACGTCAAACGCATCTTTTAAGTAGGTGAAAAACTGTTCCCCACTGTTGAAGCCCTGAGGCGTGGCAAAGCGCATATCATTGGTGTCTAATGTGTACGGCACCATCAATAACGGCTTGCTGTAATGGCAGTCGTAGTAAGGTAAGTCGTCAGCATATGAATCGGCGCAATATAAGATATCGTCGCGCTCTGCAATCAACTTCAGCGTATTCGGACTCGTTCTTCCTGTATACCAACCTACAGGTTTACTGCCCGTTAACTGCTCATGAAGAATAATCGCCTCATCAATTTGTTTACGCTCTTGCTCTTCGTCCATGTCTTGATAATGCACCCAGCGCATGGCGTGGCTGGCGATTTCCCAACCTGAATCCATCATGGCTTTTACGGCGTCAGGGTGTCGTTGCATAGCCATAGTGACGCCAAACACAGTAACAGGAATGTCGTATTTATTAAGCAAACGGTGTAAACGCCAAAACCCTGCACGACTGCCGTATTCGTAAATAGACTCCATGCTGAGGTGGCGATCTTTATACGCTTGTGCGCCGATAATTTCCGATAGGAATATTTCCGACGCCTCGTCACCATGAAGCACGCAATTTTCGCCACCTTCCTCGTAATTTAATACGAACTGAATCGCGATTTTTGCGTCGCCCGGCCACTTAGCATGAGGTACATGTTGACCATAACCAATCAGATCACGAGGGTAAACAGACTCTGTCATGCTACACCTCGAAGTTTTCTGGCACAGATAACCCACAGCCACCGAGCACGAGTTTTACCACTTGTTTTGTAGCGTCTTCAAAATCTGATTTTGTCATCTTTTTACCGCGTAGACGGGTTATTTGCGCAGAGAAGTCAGCATAGTGCTGGGTACTAGCCCAAATAGTGTAAAGCAAATATTCACCTTCAACAGGTGGCAGTTTGCCGGCCTTTACCCATGCATTAATAACCGCAAGTCGCCCTTTCATCCAAAGCGCATGCTCTTCATCAAAGTAGCCACTTAAGTTTTGTGCACCATTGATAATTTCCATCGCAAAGATCTTAGAGGCCATTGGATGCGTTCGCGACACTTCCATTTTCTCGGCGATATAATTGGCGAGTACCTCGGCAGGATCATCTTCTACTGTGGCTTTATCAAAACGTGAGTTCCACAGCGAGAGGGTTTCTTCTAGTACCGCTACGTAGAGCTCTTGTTTTGTTTTGAAATAATACAAAACGTTGGTTTTAGGAAGTCCTGCTTCATCAGCAATTTTTTGTACTGCTGTACCTTTGAAGCCAAACTGTGCAAAACATTTTTCAGCGGCTTGGAGTATTTTTCTTCTGTTCATAGCGCCAACGCCAGCGTCAGCACTTTTTACCTTCATCATTATTATTAAAATTCCTTTGCAATCTACTTTGCAAGCGCACGGGCAGTATAAATGCTGCATGCCTTTTCGATAGGTTAGCATTTATTGCCGACGAGTTGCTATGCTCTTATAGATCATACATACCCTATGCAGGGAGTGTTAACCATACTAAAACACGAATTACGCGAATAGTTCAAAACCTTGCACGAATCTTGCCTTATTCTTTATTAACAAATCGACGTAGTGCTTAGCAAAAGAAAAATAGAAAGGTATCACTTCTTTTTTTCCAATCAAATTTGCGCAAAATCATGGCCTTTTAGAACTCGGCCTTTTTTTATAAGCAATAAATTGACCAAATGGTCTACTTTTATTGAAAAAATACAGCTATATTAATGAATACAAGAATGAATATAACAAGAAGGTGTGAGTATGATTCGCTTTCTAGTAAATAACGATGTCGTTGAATTAAATGAAGCGCGGGCCGACCTCACCCTTCTACAATTTATTCGCGAACATCGCAAAAAAACAGGCACAAAAGAAGGCTGTGCAGCAGGAGACTGCGGTGCATGTACCGTAGTACTTGTGGAACCAGCCTCTTCAAATAGCGCTGCAGAACTTAATTATCGAACAGTGAATAGCTGCATCACGCTAATGAGTACAGTTCATGGGAAGCAGCTTTTATTTGTTGAGCATTTAAACGATGGTAAACACTTACATCCTGTACAGCAGGCATTAGTTGATCACCATGGTTCTCAGTGTGGCTTTTGCACGCCTGGGTTTATTATGTCGATGTTTGCCCTATATCACAGCAATACAAAACCAAATCGCGACGATGTGCTGCACGCTTTATCAGGCAACTTATGTCGCTGCACAGGCTACCGCCCTATTATCGATGCTACGATGGCGGTGTGCGAACAAACACCTGATGATCAATTCACTGCACGCCAAGCTGCTACCCTTTCTACATTGCTATCATTATCTGGTGAGAAGCCCACTGGTACGGGAAATATCCATACGCCAACGTCTCGCGAAGAACTGAAGACTCTGATTCAAGCGCATCCAACTGCACAGCTAGTCGCTGGCAGCACGGATTTAAGCCTTCAGTTCACGCAACAGCTAAAAGATGTAGAAACGCTTATCAGTGTGACGCATATTGATGCACTAAAACAATGCACCAAAAGCGAGCATTCTCTTATTCTTGGTGCAGCTGTACCGCTAAATGATGCGGCACCTTTATTACTAAATGCATTTCCGCAAGTGGCTGAGCTTGTTACCCGATTTGCCTCGTTGCCTATCCGCAATCAGGCTACCATTGGCGGTAACGTGGCTAACGCTTCCCCTATTGGTGATATGCCACCGTTTTTACTCGCATTGAATGCCATACTGCATTTAGATAACGGCGAGAGCGTTCGTATGATCCCAATTAGCACATTCTTCACAGGCTATCGCGAGACCATGCTGGCGAAAGATGAATGGATAAGTGCAATAGAAATACCATTGAAACAGCCCAATCAAACATTAGCTGCATATAAGATATCGAAACGATTTGAAGATGATATTTCTGCAGTATGCGCCGTATTTAATGTCACACTCGACAACGGCAAGGTAGAAGCCATTAGCAGTGGCTTTGGTGGCGTAGCAGCAGTTCCGTCAACCTTCAATGCGTTAGAAAACGTTTTGAAAGGTAAGCAGTTCGCTAGCAACGAATGTTTAACGTTGGGCAAACAAGTCTTATTCGATGCATTTTCACCTATCGATGATGTGCGCGCTACAGCCCAATACCGTAAAACTGTTTTAGCTAACCTGTGGCATCGCTTCTGGTTAGAGAACCAAACAGCAAACCAAATTGAAACACGGGTGGTGCAGCATGCGTAAGTTAATTGATGCCCCTAATCCACTGCAACAAAACGACAAGCAAAGTGTCGTTCACGTATCTAAAAAGCACGAGAGCGCAACACGCCAAGTACAGGGCAGCGCCAACTATGTTGACGATGTTATTGAACCTCAAGGCACTCTTTATGCTGCAGTTGGTGTAAGCCAATGCGCAAAAGGTACGATTAACTCGATAAATCTTGACGCTGTTCGCCAAAGTGAAGGCGTTGTAGATGTGGTTACGATTGACGACGTGCCTGGCCATAAAGATATTGGACCTGTATTCGAAGGCGATCCGTTACTTGCTAATGGCGAAATCAAATTCTTCGGTCAGCCTGTATTTGCAGTACTTGCCACTTCGATAAACCTTGCCCGACAAGCTGCGCTAAAAGGGAAAGTAGAGGTGAGTGAAGCCAAACCTATACTTAGTGCCGAAGCTGCCCACCAGCAGCAAACGTTTGTGCGTCCCCTACATCGGTTTGGCCAACACACTGACCGCGTTGAAAGTACATTTGAAAAAGCGATCCACCAAGCACATGGCACGCTCAGTATTGGTGGACAGGAACATATGTACTTAGAAGGACAAGTGAGCCTTGCGATCCCTGATGAAGAAGATCGCATGAAAATCTATACGTCTAGTCAACATCCCAGTGAGGTACAAAAACTCGTTGCCGAAGTGCTATATGTAAAATTGCACCGTGTAATGGTAGACATGCGACGTATGGGCGGCGGCTTTGGCGGAAAAGAAACGCAAGCCGCGCAATGGGCCTGTATAGCGGCTTTACTGGCATCGCGCAATCAATGTGCGGTTAAGCTTCGCTTACCACGCTTCACCGATATGCATGTTACTGGCAAACGTCACCCGTTCGAAAACGAGTTCGACGTGGCCTTTGACGAGACAGGTAAAATTGAAGCCACCCGCATGACAATCAATGGTATTTGTGGGCACTCGCCTGATTTATCTGACGCCATTGTCGATAGAGCCATGTTCCATGCGGACAACGGTTATTTCTTAGGTGATAGCGACATTGTTGGCCACAGATTGCAAACCAATATGGTATCGCACACCGCTTATCGAGGCTTTGGCGGACCGCAAGGTATGATTATGGCTGAAGCCGTGATTGATAAAATTGCCCGTGCTATTGGCAGCGACCCCCTATCGGTAAGAAAACGTAATTTATACGGCCCCACGACAGGTAGTTTTACCCCCTACGGAATGAAGGTAGAACATAACCTTCTGCCCGATATGATTGCCGAGCTAGAAGAAACCGCTCAGTATTGGAAGCGCCGTGAAGCTATTGCAGCGTTTAACCGCGAAAGCCCGGTGATTAAGAAAGGTTTAGCGCTAACGCCTGTTAAGTTTGGCATTTCATTTACCGCGAAGCATTTAAACCAAGCTGGCGCTTTAGTGCACATTTATACTGATGGTAGTATTCAGGTGAACCATGGTGGTACTGAAATGGGCCAAGGGCTTCACACCAAAATAGGCCAAATTGCAGCCAATGAATTTGGACTAGATTTGGATATGATTGAAGTCACTGCAACACGCACTGACAAAGTACCTAACACTTCACCAACAGCAGCTTCAAGCGGCACTGACTTAAACGGAAAAGCCGTACAAAATGCGTGTATTACGCTAAAAGCCCGTTTGGCCGAGTGCTTTGCTAAAAGCTTAGGTCTAGAGGGCCGCGCTAGCGACGTGCTGTTCATTAATGAGCACGTGGTATTGGATGAGCACAAAATTACCTTTACCGAGCTTGTGCAGCAAGCATATTTTGCTCGTGTATCTTTGTCTTCAAGCGGTTTCTACAAAACCCCAAAATTACAGTATAACCGCGACACCGGTGAAGGCCGTCCGTTTTTCTACTTTGCTTATGGCGTCTCAATGAGCGAAGTCTCTGTCGACACACTTACCGGTGAATATACGGTAGATAAAGTTAACGTGCTCCACGATGTTGGCAACAGTCTTAACCCTGCCATTGATATTGGCCAAATAGAAGGCGCGTTTATTCAAGGTATGGGCTGGCTTACCACAGAAGACCTTAAATGGAATGAAACGGGTAAGCTGATAAGTGAAAATATGGCGACCTATAAAATTCCAGCCATTGGCGATACGCCAAAAGAGTTAAATGTGAAGCTGTTTGGTAGAAAGAACGCTGAAGACAGCATTTACCACTCAAAAGCCGTGGGTGAGCCACCGTTTATGCTAGCCATTTCAGTGTGGTGTGCGCTTAAAGATGCCATTTCTAGTCTTTCTGGTTATACCGTTGACCCGCAGTTAGACACGCCAGCTACGCCAGAACGGGTGTTAAACGCGGTAACTGCTATACAGCAATCTGATTGCCGAGGCGGTGCGCTATGACACCCGGGTCAGCAACGTCATTTCGCGCCCCCCAATCATTTCGCGCAACGAACTGGCATGAGGCAATAGCCGAATGCCAAGCGCGTAATGAAGGCTATGTGCTTGTAACTGTGGTTGGCACTGCAGGCTCTACGCCTCGTGAACCCGGTAGTAAAATGGTGGTTACCGCTTCACAAAGCATCGATACCATTGGCGGCGGGCACCTTGAGTTTGATGCCATTGCCCGCGCACGAGAGTACCTTGCAAAAGGCGAAGCATGCACTGAACTTCACAGCTACCCGTTGAGCAGTTCTTTAGGACAGTGCTGCGGCGGCGCGGTAAAGGTGCTATTTGACGTGTGTAACGTTCATCAGCAGCACATCGCCATTTTTGGTGCAGGCCATGTTGCAAAAGCACTGGTGCCTATTTTGGCTCAATTGCCTGTACGCATTTCGTGGGTAGACAGTCGCGAGGAACTGTTTCCATCGTCTTTGCCAGCCAACGTGCACAAAGTCGTGGAAGAAGCACCAGAGAGCGAAGTTAGACACCTTGATGAGAACAGTTGGCTGATTATACTCACCCACGATCATCAATTGGACTATCGCATTACAGAGCAGGCGTTAAAGCAACCTTCCCTTCCCTTTGTTGGGTTAATTGGTTCAGACACCAAAGCAAAGCGCTTTATTACCAAGCTGACTCAGCGTGGGTTTGACGACAACGCGCTGGCAAGGCTATTTACGCCAATAGGTAACCGAGATATTCCTGGCAAGCAACCAATTGAAGTTGCCGTTTCTATATCTGCGCAAATTATCGAGCGTCTTCATGTAAAAGAAGTAACGGCAGGCAACAGTAACAAATACAGTGAGAAACCCGCTACAGCGTTTCACAAAGAAAAGGACACCATCAGTGATACTTAAAGAATTAAATACGCTAAGCGCTGAAGAGGCGTCTTCTTGGTTTGAGCAATGCTGCGCGGCGAAAACCTGGATTTATCAAATGGTAAAAGCACGCCCCTACAGCGACAAGGACGCACTTGTTAATCAAGCGAAGAGCGCGTGGGCCAAATGCAGTGATGACGACTACCTTGAAGCTTTTACGGCACACCCCATGATTGGCGACGTTGATTCGTTGCGCAAAAAGTTTGCAAATACCAAAGCCATTGCTGCGGGCGAGCAGTCGGGTACAGCCAGCGCGTCCGAAGCCGTTTTACACCAGTTAAAAGAAGCCAATCACGCCTATTTAGACAAGCACGGGTTTATCTTTATTATTTGTGCCACCGGTCTTTCTGCGCAGACTATGTTAGAAGCATTACAAGCTAGGCTACCCAATACCACAAAGCAAGAGATTACCAATGCTGCTGCAGAGCAAATAAAGATAACCCTATTGCGTATTAACAAAGCGCTGGATTAACCCCCGTATTTTCAAAAAAATAGTCAATACGCATTGAATAGTTTTTAAGGAAAACAGTATGAATACGCTTTCTAGCCACGTACTCGACACTACATTAGGTAAGCCAGCACAAGGCATTGCCCTTACACTTACACTACCTGACGGTAGCACCCTTTCGGGTGAAACGGATAATGACGGGCGTTTTAACAACTGGGGCGTTGAAGACGGTTTTGCCGCAGGCGTTTATACCCTGCGCTTTCACTGCAAGCCTTACCTTGTAGAAACGCATGGCAAAAGTTTCTACCCACACATTGATATTACATTTGAACTTGATGAAAATGGCGGTCATTATCATGTGCCACTTCTTATCTCTCCATTCGGTTTCAGCAGCTACAGGGGCAGCTAACAAACATGCAGCTTTTTCGTGCAAGCATTGCGCACTTTCCTAACCAAACTACACAGTTCGATAATGACATCGCTATATTCAAAGACGGTGGTTTGTTAGTAGACAATAAAGAAATAAAAGACATTGGCACATTTGAAGAGATAGCAAAGCGCTACCCTGCTGCCACTGTGACAGATTTTTCAGGCAAGTGGATTTTGCCAGGTTTAATAGACAGCCACCTGCATTATCCGCAAACACAGAGCATAGCTCATTATGGCGAACAGCTGTTGAGCTGGCTTGAAAACTATACGTTTCCCACAGAAATGCAGTTTGCTGACAGTGAACACGCTAAAACCATTGCTAACGTATTTTTGCGCCAATTGCTAAAGAACGGTACTACCACAGGTTTTGTTTTTACTACGGTTCATAAAAGCAGTAGCCACGCATTATTTAGTGCAGCAAGCGAAATTGATATGGCAATTGTGGCCGGTAAAGTATGTATGGACAGGAATTGCCCTAGTGCGCTTAATGACTGCGCCGACACAGCACAAGCTGACAGTGCAGAATTAATCGAAGCTTGGCATAACAAGGGCCGCAACCGCTATGCGCTAACGCCCCGTTTTGCCCCAACCAGTACTGAAGCTCAGCTTGCTGCATTAGGGGAACTTGCCAAGCAGTATCCCGACGTTTTCATTCAAACACACTTGTCTGAGAACTTAGACGAGATTGCATGGGTGAAGAGCTTATTCCCTAAAGCGGACGGCTATTTAGATGTATATGACACCTACAACCTTGTGCGTGAACGTGCGGTGTTTGGCCATGGCATTCATCTTACGCCTAACGAATGGGCGCGCTTAGGCGAAAGCGGCGCTACGGTAGCCTTCTGTCCGACATCTAACCTGTTTTTAGGAAGTGGCCTTTTTGATATGACCGCAGCGCGTGCTAACAAGGTCCATGTGGCTATGGCCACCGATGTGGGTGCAGGCACTACGTTTAACATGTTTAAAACCTACGGCGATGCATACAAGGTTAGTCAATTGCGCAGCGAGCCCATCAGCCCGTTAGAAGGCTTTTATCTTATGACCCAAGGCGCGGCCGTAGCTCATGCGCTTGATCATGAAATAGGCAACTTAAACCCAGGCACCACTGCTGACTTTATCGTTGTTGAGCCTAGGTTTGACGAATTGACACAATTGAGAATAAAAGAAGACGCGGACTTTGACGATGTGTTTTTTGCCTTGAGTATTTTAGGTGATGACCGCGCTATCGACCAAACGTGGATAAGCGGCACCTGCCGCTATAAAAAAGAACATCATTAATAACAGGCTGCTGTAGGGCTTTTTGGCCCTAAATAAGGAGAACAATAATGCCGTGGCTAGATTGGATAAGTTTATTTGTACGTTGGTTCCACGTTGTAGCGGGTGTAGCGTGGATTGGCGCGTCGTTTTACTTCATTTGGTTGGATAACAATCTACGCACGCCACCTAAATGGAAACAGGACAAAGGTATCAAAGGCGACTTATGGGCTATTCACGGTGGCGGCTTTTATGAGGTCGCAAAATACGCCTATGGCCCAGAGAAAATGCCAGAAACACTGCACTGGTTTAAGTGGGAAGCCTATACCACGTGGTTATCGGGTTTCGCACTACTCATAATTGTTTATTACTTTGGTGCTAGCGCTTATCTTATCGACCCTTCGGTAAATGCCATGTCACCTACCACGGCAATATCTTTAGGTTTAGGGTTAATCTTTGGCGGACTAGCCTTATATGAATTTGCTTGTCGCAGCCCATTGGCAAAATATCCACTCGCCTTCGGTATTGGATTAGTCGCGCTTGTTTGTATTGTCAGCTACCTGTCTACCCAATGGTTTAGCGGTCGCGGTGCCTATATTCACGTTGGTGCGCTTATTGGCACTATCATGGCAGGAAATGTCTTTTTCAACATCATGCCGAACCAGCGCAAAATGGTAGCAGCTGTAGCCGATAAGAAAGATATTGATCCTAATTGGGGGGCGAGCGCTAAATTGCGTTCGGTACACAATAACTACTTTACGCTGCCACTGCTGTTTATCATGATTTCAAATCATTACCCCATGACGTATCAACACCCGCAAAATTGGCTGGTACTCATTGCGATAATGGCCGCTGCCGCTTGGATACGTCATTTCTTTAACTTGCGTCATGTAGGCACCACTAAACCTGGTATTTTAGTGTCTGGCGCAGTCGCCATGCTAGCAATCGCCCTGTGGGTGTCATGGCCACAGTCGCCATCACATACATCGAATGAAGGACATGAAGATGTGACCCTTGTCGATGAAGTAGGTAAAAAAGTAACGGCTAACAATGCAGTCGCCCAAGCGAGTTCTGAAGTAAGCAATGAGCGAGTAGTAAGCTTAATTACAACCCATTGTGTGGGTTGCCACTCGCGCACGCCAACCGACGATATCTTTAAAGTCGCGCCTTTAGGCGTAGTATTAGATACATGGGAAGATATTGAAAGGTTTGCGCCACAAGTGGTTCGAAGAACCACTGTGACCAAAGACATGCCATTTTTAAACAAGACAAAAATGACAGACGAAGAGCGTCAGGAAATAGCGCGCTGGTTCGCTCAAAGACAAAAATAGAATGGCGAAAGCGATGTAGATATCGAGTCTCAGGAATAGCTGTCTACATCGCTTTATCAATCGCGGTTAAAACTTGCTGATAACGCTTTTTTCCGTACATTACCTCATCGGCCTTATCTAGCCACTCCTGCACGGTTTCAATCCCTTCGCTCCACTCAACCCAGCCAACACTGAAGCCAATTGGTACTACCTTATTGCCATCTACATTAACTTCAAAGTCGCTTTGGGCAACCCTATTGAAAAAAGCTTCCGTTTCCTTTTCACCCGTGCCATAGAGCAAGATGACAAATTCATCTCCTCCAATACGACCGAATCTATCACTATCACGCAGCAAACTACTCATTCTTTCAGAGAACTCAACAAGCGCCTTGTCTCCTACCTTGTGACCATATTTATCGTTAATTTCTTTGAATTTGTTTAAGTCTATATAAACAAGCGTTGACGTTTGTTGGCCACGATCCATACGAGAAATTTCGTCACTTAACTGGCTAAATATCTCTCTCCTATTGGCAAGTCCAGTGAGCGAGTCGGTTTTCGACAGGTGCTCTAATTTAGTGACGGCGCTCATCAGAGCTTGTTGCTGCGTTTTCTCTCTTGTTATGTCGTCGGCTGTACCTAAAATAAGCGACTGCATTTCACGGTCGTCAAATATCAAGCTTCCGCGATCGTGAAGGTACTTCACTTCGCCTTTCGAGTCGTATATACGATATTGAATATCCCAATTCTGCAAAGGGCGTTGACTGAACAGTTTTAACACCCGTGCTTTATCATCTTCATGTACATGATCAATAAAGCTCATAGGGTTACAGTAAAGTTCGTACTCGTTGCGACCGAATATGTTTGAATAGCCATCGTTAACGTATTGCAGTTTAGACAAGTCTGGCGTCGCCACCCATATAAACGTTCTATCAGAAAATGCGCTAACAATTTTGCTAAACAAGGCATCAACTTGAAAGAGCTCAGACTGGATGCGCTTTTTCTCGTCAACATCTTCCACAATAGAAATAAAATAGTCTGGGTTGCCGCGCTGATCTCTTACTAAAGACACTGTTAACTTCGCCCAAACTTGCTCGCCATCGCGCCTTACATATCGCTTTTCAATCGCATAGTCATCGATATCACCTGCCATCAGGCGCTCTAAGTAACTTAGATCTTCATCAAGATAATCTGGCGCAGTTAATTCTTGAAAGGTTAACGTCGTTAGTTCTTCATCAGAATATCCTAAAAAATCACACAGTCGCTTATTTACACGTATAAAGCTTCCATCCACGCTTACGTGAGCGAGCCCAACAGGACAAAAGTGAAAAGTTTTTTCAAACATAGGGCATCGCCCCGTTCGGTAATTGCATTCCGTCGCCTCAAGAGGTGGCACTCAAAGGATAATGAGCACCCTTTTATACTTTAGTATAAGCCATTATAGATTAACTTTTTTCATTCGCTAAAAAATGCATCTAAGAAAAAGGCTTAGATAGCGTCTAACTGCGACATAGCGGTAGAAGGCATTTGATGGTGGAGATTGCTTTTCACCTGAAAAAAGTTGCTAGTCAGCTTTAAACGCTAACCATTACTCCGTTAGTTGCCTATGTTAGCGTTTTTTCTCAATAGGACAGTAAAATGATCGAGTTTTCAGTCGTAATCTATTCTCAACCAAACCAACAAGATGCACTTTTAGACGCATTGTTACCCTTGGTTAAATCAAGCCGAGAAGAAGTCGGCGCAGTGATGTATGACCTACATGCAAGTGAAGAGGGTGTGTTTGTTATTACGGAGAAATGGCAATCTCAGGATGCCCTTGATGCTCATGAAGCTACTGAACACTTTGTTGGTTTCCAAGAAAAAGCCGGAGAGCTTGTTGAAAAAGTACTTCGATTACCGCTAGTGTCGGTCTAGCTCTTTATAAAGCAAATGCGGTGAGATAAATGCTCACCGCTAGCGGTATTCAATCATTCGTGTGGTTTTCAGACCAGACTCTTAGCTGTTCAAGAATATCTAGCGCTGAGCGCCCAAACTCGGTGAGACTATAAGCAACCGCAATTGGACGAGAGTCGATAACGTTGCGGATCACCATACCGTTGTTTTCCAGCTCTTTAAGGCGCTGATCGACCATCTTCCGGCTGGCGCCGCCAAGCATTCTACACAGGTCGTTAAATCTAACAGGCTCATCTTTGAGATGATAAATAATAGAACCCGTCCACTTTCCACCAATTAGGCGCATTCCACGCTCTATAGCACAAGGCTCTGTACAAGTATTTAGAACGGTTTTTCTACCCTTAGCGTCTGTTTTTATTTCACTTTCCATCTATTTTCCTAAAAAAGCCACCTAGTTACTAAAAGTATACTAATTGTTTGTTTGAACAAGGTAACTAAAATAGACCACATAAGCAAGTTTGGCCTCTAGTATACCTTTAGTTAATTAGTCTAACTCCAATTCGAAAGGTTCATTCGGGCGTCTATGGAGTGAGCGGTTATTAAAGGGAGAGCCAACGCGGCCAGATTTTAATAATACCAATTAAAACAGGCAAAACAGACCGTTCAAACCAAGTACAGCGCCTTGGCGAGAGCATATTAAACATTAACTTCACGGTGACACAAACCATGATTGAATTTACGTTAAATGGAAAAAGAGTGCAGACAGATGCTGCATCAGATACGCCTCTCGTTTGGGTAATACGCGATGAATTTGGACTAAAAGGTACCAAGTTTGGGTGCGGTGTAGCGATGTGTGGCGCATGCACGGTACATATTGATGGTAACGCTATTCGCTCTTGCTCCTATCCCGTTTCGTTAGCTAAAGATAAGAACGTAAACACTATTGAAAGCTTCAACAACGCGCATCCGCTGCAATCTGCTTGGGTAGAAGAGCAGGTTCCTCAGTGTGGCTATTGCCAGTCTGGCCAAATCATGCAAGCAGCGACATTGCTAGATAGAAATCCAAACCCGAGCGACCAAGATATTGTTAATCACATGAGCACCAATTATTGCCGCTGTATGGCTTACGCGCGCATAAAAAAGGCGATTAAGCGCGCTGCAACGTCTTCTGTTCAATACTTTGATCCAACCGCTTCATCAGAAGGGGAAAACGCATGAGCATGAAAAATATCTCTCAAGAAAAGAAAGACATGATCAACTTATCTCGCCGGTCTTTTATGGTGGGATCAGTGAAAACGTCTTTATTCATGGCATTTGGTGCTGCCGCTATTCCATCCCTGCTGTCGGCGAAAGAAAGTATTGAAGCCAAACAGTTTTCTCCAAATATTTGGTTTGAAATGGATACAGATGGCAACGTTACCGTCAACATAGCCAAAGCGGAAATGGGTCAGCATATCGGCACGCCAATCGCTAGAATCTTGGCTGATGAGCTTGAGTGCGACTGGGAGAAAGTGTCTATAGTGCACGTTGATACAGACCCGAAATGGGGCTACATGGTAACAGGCGGCTCTTGGTCAATTTTCCATACTTACAAGCCAATGTCTCAGGCGGGCGCCGCTGGCCGCATGGTGTTAATTGATGCAGGTGCGAAGCTACTTGGCGTGCCTGCCGATAGTTGTAAGGCAGAAAAAGGCTTTGTTATCTCAGGTAACAAAAAAATTAGCTACGGCGATATCGTAGCGAATGGCAAAGTAGACAAAACATTCAGTGCAGATGAGCTTGCTGAATTGCCAATTAAACCGGGTAAAAAACGCCACCTTATCGGTGTTAACGCAGACTACAAAGCACTCGACATCCCGCCTAAAACTAACGGTACTGCGGTATACGGCATTGATGTGGAAGTGGAAAACATGCTTTATGCACGCCCCATTCTGCCTCCGACTCGTTATGGCTGTACAGTAACAAATGTCGACGACAGTAAGGCTAAGAGTCTACCGGGATATAAAGGTTATAAAGTGCTTACCGATCCGAGCGGTACCATCGAAGGCTGGGTCACTGTATTGGCTACAGACTACCCCACAGCGATTAAAGCCGTTGATATGGTGAAAGTCGGCTATAACGCCGGTAAAACCGCTAATGTTTCTGAAGCTGATATACAAAAAGAAGGCGAGAGAATTGTACGCGATCGTAAGGAAGGCACCGTTTTTGTAGACGAAGGAAATATAGAGCTGGCGCAAACACAAGCGGCACAAACCATTGAAGCTTTATACACCACAGCGACTGCCAATCATTTCCAGCTAGAACCACTTAACGCCATTGCTGAATTTAAAGGTGGTAAATGGCATATACATACGGGTAACCAGTGGCAGAGCCTAACACTTCCTACTGTAGCTAAAGCCGCAGAGGTCCCAGAAAGTGATGTGGTCCTTCACCAGTATTATCTTGGCGGTGGCTTTGGGCGACGCCTTTTTGGTGATTGGGTTGTTCCTGCTTTGCTTACAGCTAAAGCTGCTGGCCAGCCAGTCAAACTGGTATTCATGCGCCCGGATGATACATTATTTGATCAACCCCGCTCTGCCTCTACTTCACTGTTTAATGCGTCGTTCGATGAAAATAATCAGTTTTTAGGCATGGAGCATGTGTTAGCGGCAGGCTGGCCAACACTAAAAATGGCACCAGGATTTCTAGCACCAGGAGTAAACGGTGAAGGGAAAGTCGATATGTTTTCGGCATCTGGTGCCGACCACTGGTACACCATGTCTCACCATCGCGCACGCGCGGTTAACAATAAGGTAGCGCAAGATACGTTTACGCCAGGTTGGCTGCGTTCGGTAGGTCAAGGTTGGATTGTATGGGGCTTAGAATCGTTTATTGACGAAGTGGCAGTGAAAGCCAACAAAGACCCCGTCGACTTCAGACTTGCTATGTTAGACGGTAAAGGTAAACAAGGGGGCAAAGCGCCTGAAAGTGTCGGCGGTGCCACACGACTTGCCAATACGCTTGAAATTCTTAAGAAAAAGACTGCGAGTGTTGAACTTGGTGCTGATGAAGGCATTGGCTATAGCTTAAGTGCGGGACAAGAACGTACTATGCCAGCTTGGCTCGCGACTGCAGCCCATGTTCACGTGAATAAGCGCACTGGAAAGATAACGGTTAAGAAGTTATGGGTTGTGTCTGATGCTGGTATTGTTATTCATCCAGATGGCGCGATGGCACAGCTTGAAGGTTCACTGCTGTGGGGATTGAGCTTGGCACTGTTTGAACATAACGAAGTGAAAAACGGTCAGGTTTCAAAAACAAACTTACATACCTACCTTCCTCTACGTATGAACGATGTCCCAGAGATGGATATTGAACTCGTTGAAAGTGAGGAATTTCCAGTAGGACTGGGTGAACCAGGCGTTATTGGTGTCGCGCCGGCTATCGGCAATGCCGTGTACCAAGCTATTGGTGTACGGCTACGTCATTTGCCCATGCTTGCTCAACACGTTACCGCAGCGTTAAAAGCATAAGGGCAGTATGATGAAAATGATAACAGTCCTATTAATTGGTGCTCTCTCATCATTCGTCCTGAGTGGGTGTATTGCAAATAAAAATGACGATAGCGACCATAATAATTTGACCGCTAGCACTTCAAAAGCAGCTAACTCAACACCTGCTTTTGAAGCTTATCAGCAAGATCCTAACCCAACGACAGCATTTAACTACTTGTTCGATGTAGCAACACATCCACGGTGTGTGAACTGTCACGGTGTTATTGAAGATGGCGCTCACCGACCGACAGTGGGCGACAACAGCGTCCCCCACCCTATGAACATTACCTCTGTGAATAACTTGAAAATGGCGGTGCAATATGGAAAGTTCGTTCAGGTTGGCGAAACGCACCCCGTAAACTGCCGCGGATGTCACCAAGATGAAAATGCGCGTGAACCCGGCAGGCCGCCTGGTGCAGCAAACGACCTTATGCCAGGTTTCGTGTGGCACATGCCGCCTCCTACCATGATTATTGGCAGCGACATGACACCCTCAAAATTATGCAACAATTGGTTAAACCCGCGTTTGAACTCTTTTCTTGCTCAACGTGGGGGAAGAGATGACATGAAAACGTTTAAAAAAGAATTTGAGCATCATGTCAGTGATGATCCATTAGTGAGATGGGCATGGAACCCCGGCCCAGGCAGAACACCTGCTCCTGGGACACATGCACAGTTTGCTAAGGCAATGTCGGTTTGGATTAACGGCGGCGCACCTTGCCCGACAGAAAGTTAAGTTAAAAAAGTCTTTGCCAAAAATGAACAGCCCGCGTTTTAAGCGGGCTGTTTAACGAACGAACTAGGCACAACTTGTTTAGGCGAGATTAGAAATGGTAGTGAGCACTTAATACAAACGATTCTGAACCAGGGTTCGTGTCCCCTAGCCCGCCGTTAGAAATGTGGCCAATTTCAGCTTCTAGCGAAAATGATTCAGAAAAATTGTAGAGTCCGGAAAGTGATGAATAGAATTCAATGGTGTCGCCTAAATTTTCAGATTCATCAACAATGCCCGCGTGAAAGGCAACGCGTACTGAAAAGTCATTGTATTTGTAGACATCTTTTGCCAACCCCGCTGCGAAGTAATGTTGGCCTTGATCTGCGTTTACCAAGAGAACTGTTGGTCGAATTCCGTAAAATGATTCGAGCGGTTTGTGAACATAAGCCACATGCAATGCGTAACGGTCTGCGTCATCAAACAAGTTCCATACCGCAGCCCCAGCTTTAAGCTCACTTCCTTGCGGCAGGGCTTGAGTAGAAAGAGAAACAAGGGGAGAAAGTAAAGATAATGCAAGTGCGAGTGTTTTTACTGGTGTTTTCATGTTTATACTGTTCTAAGCAAAAGTTAAAAATAGTGTTCCGTCGACGCTTCTATTCGAAGCTGTTTTTATACGTGAGTACACAATGGTAATCAGGTTACTTTTTTCAACCTAATAAATATTAGTAACCTTATAACTTTGAGGAAAAACACATTCTTATTTGCTCTAAACGTACAGATTGAATTAATGAATAACCTAGGGTCTTTTGACCTTTGCTGTGTTTTGCACATCAAAAATCAACGGCTCCTTATAGCTCAACGAGAGCTGGCTGTAGCACTGAGTAGAAATGTATGACTGACGAGAACATCATTGAAAGCAATGTAGAGAGCACTAAGAAAAGTAAGAAAGTACTGGTTCTCTTTGCCCACCCCGCGCAAACCCGTTCAGAAGTAAATGTGCCGCTTTTTCACGAAGCAAAAATGAATAAACACGTTACTGCTGTTGACTTGTATGCAGAGTATCCAGATTTCAATATTGATATTGAACGGGAGCAGCAGCGTTTAATCGATCACGATGTCATTATTTTTCTGTTTCCTCTTTACTGGTATTCCACACCTTCAATCTTAAAAGAATGGCAAGATTTAGTGTTGGAATATGGTTTTGCCTATGGGCATGAAGGCACTGCACTTAAAGATAAATTATTTCTTTGCGCATTAAGTGCAGGCGGTAAGGAAGAAGCCTATCAAACTGATGGCTTTAATCATTACACCATCAGGCAGCTGCTCCAGCCTTTAGAGCAAATGGCTCAGATCACGCACATGACCTACATTGCTCCTTTTGCGATCTTTGGCTCTCGTACTGCGCAAGAAGAACATCGCATTGCTGAACATAGAGGTAAGTGGACAACCTTGCTAAACAAATTGACCACTAACACCCTAGATCTAGAAAAAGCAAAGCACATCGAGAATCTCGCAGACCTTTGTACATCGCAAGGAGAGTAACGTGACTGGCTATTTCTTATATGCATTTATCTATCTGGTCGCCGCCGTAATTGCAGTGCCCATTGCGAAGCGTCTTGGATTAGGGTCTGTACTAGGCTATTTAATAGCAGGGCTAGTGATTGGCCCGATATTCGGCCTTGTTGGTGACGAAACTGTTGCCATTCAACATTTTGCTGAATTCGGTGTAGTCATGATGCTGTTTTTGGTTGGGCTAGAACTAGAGCCTCGCTCGCTGTGGGCGATGAAGTCAAAACTAATGGGATTGGGCGGACTTCAGTTAGCGTTAACCACCGCCCTTATCACAGGCGTAGCCATATTGCTTGATCAGCCTTTTAGCATTGCCCTTACAATAGGCCTTATATTCGCCCTTTCTTCAACTGCCATTGTTTTACAAACGTTGCAGGAAAAAGGGCTGCAAAAAACGGAAGGAGGCAAAAGCGCTTTTTCTGTGTTGCTGTTTCAGGATATCGCGGTTATTCCCATGCTTGCGCTTATCCCTCTTCTTGCCATACCTGAACTGGTCGAAGCAGGAAATGCACATGGCGGCGATACAGGATCACACGATAGCTTTAATTTAGTTGAAGGGCTTGCCCCTTGGGCTTCAGGTCTCGTGATCATTAGCTCAATTGCCTTTTTAACCATCGGAGGACACTACTTAAGTCGCCCCTTATTTAAGTTTGTTGCTGCGTCGGGTTTACGGGAAATTTTTACCGCCACTGCGCTCATGCTCATTATAGGAATTGCAGCACTAATGGGACTTGTAGGTCTCTCTCCCGCCCTTGGTGCATTCTTGGCTGGTGTAGTTTTGGCAAACAGTGAATTCAGGCATGAACTTGAAGCTAATATCGAGCCGTTTAAAGGCTTATTGTTGGGCCTCTTTTTCATAACGGTAGGCGCAGGCATTAACTTTTCCGTACTTAGTGAGAGCCCGATGCTAATAGCAGGGCTAACCGTAGCTGTTATGCTTGTGAAAGCCATTGTGCTGTTTATCATCGCCTTAATTTTTAAAATAAAAGGCACTAACAAATGGCTATTCACATTAAGCCTTGCTCAGGCGGGTGAATTTGGCTTTGTGCTATTAAGTTTTGCCTCGCAAAACTATGTGCTTCCCAGCGACATTATTTCTGTTCTCTCGCTTGTTGTTGCCATTTCAATGTTCCTAACGCCAGGACTTTTTATTCTTTTCGACAAGGCCATCATTCCTCGCTACAAAAACACGAAATCACAGCGAGCTGAAGATGAGATTGACGAGAAAGGCACCGTCGTTATTGCTGGAATTGGGCGCTTTGGACAAATCATTAACCGTCTTTTAGTAGCCAACGATGTAAATACCGTTGTGCTTGATATTCGCTCTGAGCAAATAGACCTTATCAGACGGATTGG
Source organism: Alteromonas sp. MmMcT2-5 (assembly GCF_022348315.1). Classification (NCBI taxonomy): domain Bacteria; kingdom Pseudomonadati; phylum Pseudomonadota; class Gammaproteobacteria; order Alteromonadales; family Alteromonadaceae; genus Alteromonas; species Alteromonas sp. MmMcT2-5. Next base: position 22,703 of record NZ_JAKRFB010000039.1, read on the forward strand.
CACCAAAGCCTATTTTGGCGATGCATCAAAACCAGACATTTTGCATACTGCTGGCGCCCATGAAGCATCGCTATTAGTTATTGCTATAGACGATAAAGAAACCGCTGCAGAAATGGTGAAATACGCCAAGCACGCATTTCCTAACATTAAAGTGCTTGCGCGTGCCTTTGATCGCGGTCATGGGTATCGCTTGCGCCAGTTGGGTGCAGATTTTGTGGTATCAGAAACGTACCACAGCGCTCTTGAAATGGGCGCAGAGGCACTTCGCTCACTCAATATTCACCCTTTCCAAGTTGAACGGCAAAAAATGGCGTATAAAAATATTGAGGCTCAGCAAAACGATGTGCTGTATCACGCGTGGGCGGATGAGGCCAGCGGAGAACGAGTAGACAATAATTATCTGAAACTCTTTATTGAACTTGAGTCGCTAATCGAAAATGCGCTAAAAGCAGATTTACACGACAAGCATTCGAAAATGCGTGGCTGGACGCCACCACCGAAAGGCTATGCTGAAAACCTCGCGCCCGATGAGAAACCTGATTAGGGTGAATTGTGAGCTAGCCGGCGGTATTTAGAGAGGGTAATTGTCTGATAGTGACCGGTCACTCACGAATATTTATGGGCGGTAGCATACTATCGCCTTGTAAAAATAAACAAAAAGCTGATCGAAAAGGGAAAAAAGCGCTATAACCTGTATGTATATCAAACTTGTCGTATATTGGCTTTTTATCTTTCACGTTCAGAAGTTAACACGCGCCTTGTACAAGATAACCCATTGCCTTAGTGGGAATAAAAAGTGGTCTATTTAAATGGAGAGTTACCATGTTGTCTGAAAAAAGTCTCTTTCACAGCTTAGCCCTGCGCACTGTGATGGTATTTACTGCACTCGCTGGATTAAGTGCGTGTGAAGAAGCCCCCACGCCTCCCAAAGCAGTCTCATCAACACCGGTAACGCTTTATAAAGTGCAGCACTCAGACGAAACCATCGCTAAATTCCCGGGGCAAGTGGAAGCGGCTGAATATTCGAACCTTTCGTTTCGCATCGGCGGCAAACTCCAAGAACTCAAAGTAAAAGCGGGCGAGGAAGTTAAAGAGAACCAGCTTATCGCTAGACTTGATGATAGAGACGCGAAAGCACAGTTAGCCACTGCCCAGTCTCAGTTTGACGTGTCATCGGCTATGTTTGAGCGTATGGAGGCTTCCGTTGAAAAAGGCGCGGTAAGCCGCTCTACTTTTGATGAAGCGAAAGCCAATTTTTTAGCCGCTAAAGCCAGTCTGACCAACGCACAGGACCAGCTAAGCTATACGGAGCTTCGCGCACCGTTTGCGGGGCTTATTGCGTCTGTTCCTGTTGAAAATTACCAAGTCATTGTACCACAGCAGACCATTGCCGAGCTTCATATGCCGGGTGCAATCGACGTTACGTTTCAATTACCAGAGCAAAAAATGCGTATGATTGATCGCTCACGAGCCCGTGAAAATCGTACATCTGAAATGGCATGGGTGAGCTTTTCAGGTATGCCAGACAAGCGTTACGCGGCCATGTATAAGGATCACGAAAGCACCACGCGACAAGGCGAGCTTAGCTATGAGGTAACAATTACTCTGCCAGAACCAGACGACATCAATGTTCTAGCGGGCATGAGCGCTACCGTATTACTTGATATGTCGAAACTCATTGAGTCTAACGCAAAGCTTTGGCTAGTACCTTTTGGTGCGGTGGTTACCGACAATGCAGATCCAGACAAAGCGATTGTATGGCGTTTTAAGCCCAGTGATAGTGACGCGACGAAGGGCACCGTAGAAGCAGTAGAAGTAATGATTACGCGCGGTATTTCCAACGGTCTGTTAGTTGAAGGCCCGCTAAACGACGATGATAAAATCGTTGCTGCTGGAGCTCATCTTGTAAAAGAAGGCCAAGCTGTTACGGAGTGGACGAAAGAAGGGGGCCTATAAGCCATGGTCGAGTATTTTTTTCGTCAAAAAGTAATTAGCTGGATGGTCGCCATCATCTTGGGTGTTGGTGGCATTGTGACTTTTCTTGGCTTAGGTCAGCTAGAGTTTCCCGAATTCACCATTAGAAATGCTCTGGTTATTACTCAATACCCAGGGGCAACGCCTGAGCAAGTTGAGGAAGAAGTTACGCTGCAGCTTGAAAAGGCGATTCAGCGTATACCCAACGTGAAACGAATCAGCTCAGTAAACATGGTTGGGCTATCGCAAATTACCGTTGAGCTTAAAAGCAGTGTCCAGGCCAAGGACCTAGAGCAATACTGGGACAACTTGCGCCGTAAAGTGGGCGATGCACAAGCATCGCTGCCACCTGGCACCAGCACCTCGATTGTGAATGATGACTTTGGTGACGTTTTTGGCCTGCTGCTTACTCTTAAAAGCGAAGACTACTCCCTTAAGCAAATGGAAGACTTTGCAGATTTAATGCAGCGAGAGATTCAGCTTGTTGACGGTGTAAAAAAGGTGTCGATTGCCGGTACCGTTAATGAACAGATTATTGTGTCGTTAGATCACGATAAAATGAAAACCCTAAATGTTTCTGCAGAATCCATTGCTGGCCTTTTAACCGCGCAAAATGTAGTGGGCAACGCGGGTTCGATTAAGGTTCAGGGCAAGCGCCTGTCCATACAGCCCACTGGCGAATTTGATAACCTAGAGGCGTTAGGTCAGGTGGTAATTGGCTCACCTGCAAGCGGCCTTATTCGCTTAACAGATATCGCGACTATTGAGCGCAAGCTTAACGATACCCCTTCAATCCTTTATCACAGTTCTGGCACACCGGCCCTGTCAATTGGTGTATCGTTCGCGTCGGCGGTAAATGTAGTTGATGTAGGTAAACGACTTGATAGCAAAATTGCCGAGCTAGAGCAGCGTATGCCCCTGGGTATGACGCTGGATACCGTTTACAACCAGCCCACAGTTGTCGACGATTCTGTAACTGGCTTTCTTATCAACCTTGTTGAAGCCGTGGCCATCGTTATTTTCGTGCTGCTACTTTTCATGGGCTGGCGCAGTGGCGTTCTGATGGGGCTCATTCTTGTGCTTACCATTCTTGGCACTTTTATATTGATGTCGGTAAAAGGCATTGAGTTGCAAAAAATCTCTTTGGGTGCGCTTATTATTGCTCTTGGCATGTTGGTCGACAACGCCATCGTAGTAACCGAAGGCATGTTGATTGGTGTGAGAAAAGGACAAACCAAGCTTCAGGCGGCAAAAGACGTGGTGTCGCAAAATGGGTTGCCGCTGCTTGGCGCGACTGTGATTGCCATCACCGCTTTTGCGCCAATTGGTCTATCGCCAGATGCCACAGGTGAATTCGTCGGCTCCCTCTTCTGGGTACTTTGCTTTTCGCTTTTCTTAAGTTGGATCACCGCACTTACCATTACCCCCTTCTTTTTCGACTTACTGTTTAAAACTGAAAAAGAGCGCGGAGCTAATGACGAAGATGACGACCCATATAAGGGCATTATTTTTACGGTATACAAGCGTGTGCTTACTGCTGCTATCAATCATCGTTACGTGACAATTGTACTGGTACTTGTTGCATTAGTAGGCAGCATGGCTTCAGGTAAATTCGTAAAAAATGCATTTTTCCCAGATTCATCCACACCGCTGTTTTTCGTCGATTTATGGTTGCCTGAAGGTAGCGACATCTTAACCACCGAGCAGTCTATTCGTCGCTTAGAAGACAACGTGTTAGGCATGGAGAATATCGCCAACGTAACAAGCGTTATTGGCGGTGGAGCACAGCGCCTTACCCTCACCTATGCGCCAGAAGACAGATACGCCAGTTATGGTCAGCTTATCGTTGAAACTGATACGGTTGAGTCTCGTGATGCTCGTATGCGAGAAATTATCGAGCTGGTGCGAGAAGACTTCCCTAATGTGCAATACAAGGTAAAAGCACTGCAAGTAGGCCCTTCTGCAAAAGCGGCAATTGAAGCGAGAATCTACGGACCAGAGCCTGAAGTTTTGCGTGAGATAAGCAGCGACATTGAAGCGATATTTCAAGCAGAGAAAACCATGGACAGCGTTCGCTTGTCGTGGAGCAACAAAGTCCCATTTGTTGAACCTGTGTTTCTGGAAGAACAAGCCAGGCGTATCGGCGTAACGCGAGATGCCGTTCACACCGCATTTTTACTGAACAATGAAGGTGAAACTGTGGGCCTTTACCGCGAAGGTAGTGATTTAATACCTATCGTCATGCGCAACGATCCAAACCAGCGCTATGACATAGATAACCTCGCCTCACTCAACGTATGGAGCCAAGAACAAGGTAAATATATAAGCATGGCTGATGTTATCAGCAATGTGGATGTATCGCTTGATAACCCTATCATCAAACGCCGCAACCGGGTGCGGATGCTGGCGGTTTATGCAGAGCCCATGCCTTTATCCGGTGAGACGGCTGCGAGCGTGCAAGCTAAAGTTCGCCCTCTTGTAGAAGAGCTTCAACTGCCAGATGGCTACCACATTGAATGGGGCGGCGAATATGAGACATCAACAGACGCGCAAAGCGCCCTATTTGCAAGTATGCCTATTGGTATATTAGGTATGTTCATTATCACCGTTTTGCTGTTTGGCAAGCTTCGTCAGGCGTTAGCGATATGGGGCGTAATTCCGCTCACCACTATCGGCATTATTGGCGGCTTGGTGTTAGTTGGTGCACCCTTTACATTCATGGCACTGCTCGGCAGCTTAAGCCTTATTGGTATGGTGCTTAAAAACGGGATCGTATTAATGGAAGAAATAAACGTACAGGCAAAGGGTAACAGTGGCGCATTCGATGCCGTAGTAGCCGCGTCAGTATCTCGTGTACGTCCCGTTTCAATGGCAGCCATTACCACCATACTGGGTATGATCCCGCTGTTTTCTGACGCGTTCTTCGCGTCAATGGCAGTTGTTATTGTATTTGGTCTGACCGTTGCCACCGTACTTACACTGCTTATATTGCCTGTGCTGCACTGTACGTTCCACGGTATAAAGTCAGAATAAAAAGTACGCACAACAAATTCGATTAGTTGTGCGCTAGTTCGTGTAGGTAGCACAAAAACGGTGCGAACCTAATATTGTTAACAGCCAGCATGAGGAGAGTCTACTCATGCTGGCTGCATACTATCGCTTAGCTGCAATCTATCCTTCTCAACAAAAACTACACCCACCAGTTTACTTTTAACAAAATTAGTTTATTATGGGTAAACTACACTGTGCAGTATACTTTTTTTTATTTAAGGTGAGAGCATGCCCGTTTTTAATCGCACACGCTTTCTTGTTGGAGTTTTATTTATGACATCTTTCTGTGGTTCTTCAAACACACTTGCTGCAAGCGCGCCGCAACCTGAAAAATTCACTAATACTCATATTGAATATAAAACGACGTGGCGAGACATGTGGAAAGTCACCAAAGCGTATTTTCGTGACAATAGAGATGCTGCAACGCCAACGTTTGACATACCCGTGTCGGCACTTACACCACAAATGCTTGACGCAGTTGCAGAAGACAGCGTGATAAAGCTGGGCCACTCTACTACCCTATTGAAACTTGCCGAGCGTTATATCTTGATCGACCCGGTCTTTAGTGAGCGTGCTTCTCCCGTCCAATGGATGGGACCCAAGCGTTTCCACCAAGCGCCAATTTCACTGGAAGATTTGCCTAAATTAGATGCCGTTATCATAAGTTACGATCATTACGACCATTTAGATAAGGGCAGTATTGAAATACTGAAAAACAAAGTCGACGTGTTTATTACACCGCTAAAAGTAGGCAATCATTTACGTGACTGGGGTGTGGATGCAAATAAAGTTGTTGAGCTAAATTGGTGGCAAAGTACAAAAGTGAGCGACATTGAAATAGTGGCCACACCGTCTCAGCATTTCTCAGGGCGAGGTTTATTTGATAGAGACGAAACTCTTTGGGCAAGTTGGGTTATCAAATCTGCAAATACCAACATCTTTTACAGCGGTGACTCGGGCTATTTTGACGGATTTAAAGCTATTGGTGAAAAGTACGGTCCGTTTGATTTATCGATGATTGAAACCGGCGCATACAACGAGCTATGGTCTGACATTCACATGCTGCCTGAAGAGAGCTTGCAAGCCCATATTGATATTCAAGCGAGTGTCATGATGCCTGTGCACAACAGTACCTTTGATTTAGCACTACATAATTGGAATGAGCCTTTAATAAAAATCACAGACCTTGCTGGTACTAAGGGTGTTCCCACCAGTATTCCTATCTTTGGCGAAGTTGTTCCGGTTAAGGGTGCAGGCGAAGCTCCGAACAAAACCTGGTGGTTAGACGAAAGGTGAGTAGCTAATAAACAGCGCTTGCTTCATTATTCTGGGCTTTAATTGCTCGCTTAACTCTATGTTTTTCAGTACATTTATTATTCGCCGCTTAGGCACTATTGGCGGGTATAACAAAAGCCTCAATCAAAGTGATAGCACTCGATTTGGTTGAGGCGAATAATAAATTTCTCAGTTAAAGGAGCTAACTGCTAGCAATGAAGCTGTCTAGTCAAATTAATTTGGGCGTTTTTGCCCTTATGCTTTTAGCATTTACGGTGTTGTCGAGTATTGAGCTAAGCGAAATAAAATCTCGCACTTCAGTGTCAATCGAGCAAGAAGCTGAAGAAGCACGGCTGCGTTACGAAACAACCGTCTTACAAACCTCTGCCCTGTCTTCTCAGTCGAAGCAATCAGTGATTGATGCCTTGCTTCGTCAAATGGTATTGCAGCCGTTTTTATCTGCAGCCAAAGTCATTGATGTCGAAGGAAATGTGTTTGCGAAGTACGAGCGCTCGCCTAACACTATTGTTCCTAATTGGTACTTACAGCTGGACTCCGCACCTGCCGTTAACAAGAAAATTCCTTTTTCGAACAATGATGGTTATTTGTTAGTTACGTCAGACACGTCTTATATTTACACTGAAATCACCGCTATTCTCATCAAAAATGCTGTTATCTTTTGTGGGCTATTTTTCGCCCTCGCGCTATATATCGTCACGGTAACCAAATTTGCTAGGCGCCCCATTGCCAACATCATTAAGAAGCTTAATCAGATAAATAGCCACGACTTCACCCCCTCGCAGGTAAATGCGTTTACAACAGATTACCGCCAACTTACCAGCACAGTGAACACCCTAACCACGTCGTTAGCATCAAAATTTAATGACATTGCTCAGCAATCTGAGCGATTCAAAACAGAAGCCAATAAAGATACATTGACGAAGTTGTCGAACCGCAGTGCATTCGAGCGACACGCTCGCGCGCTGTTGTCTGACACGTCTAATTTCCAGGAAAAAGAGCTTATTCTCATCAGGCTCGCTCAACTTACCACTATAAATACTAAGTTGGGCATGTTAGCTGGTGACAATTATGTAAAATCTATCGCGGACTTTCTTGTGCATGAGGCGAAGCACAATTGCAAAAGTGGCTTTGTATTTCGGTTATCAGGCGGAGATTTCGCCTTGATAAGTGAAATTATGGGGCGGGACGAACGGGATTTGATGTTAGAAAATATGTCGAAGCAGTTTGCAAACGCCACGCCACTTCGAGATGGAAGCAAAGCAACGTGGATGGGCGTAACGCGTTTTTCTAGCCAAATGTCGTTACAGCAGGTAATGGAAAGTGCTGACAGTGCGTTGATGGCGGCAATGAAAACGCAAAAAGGATGGCAGTTTTCTTCGGAAGTGTCTCAGGTTCATAGCAATACGAAATGGCGTGAGCGCCTCAATTACATCGTGTCGCAGCAATATGCCGATATTCTCATTCAACCCGTGATGAATGTAGAGCGAAACGCACCAGCATATTACGAAACGTTCGCTCGATTTAAAGACAAAGACACCAATGATGTTATACCCATGGCACAACTTATCCCCGCATCGGAGCGATTGGACCTTATTCCTCAAGTCGACAAGTTGGTTGCAGGCATTGTGTTTAAAAAACTAACGGTAACGTCTCATCAGGTTGCTATAAATATTAGTAACGCCTCAATTGCCAACGGCGAATTTAGAAAATGGTTAATTGAAGAGCTTCGAACCCGGGAAACGCTATGCCCAAGACTTATTTTTGAAGTCGAAGATGCAGCGCTTATTCACCATCGAGAAGTAGCCGAGAACTTTTGCCGTCAACTTATACAGCTGGGCTGTAGAATTACCATAGAACACTTTGGCGATAACTTTGCCTCGCTTGCGGGTTTAAGGGCAATTCAGCCTCAATTCGTTAAGCTTTCGGGACGGCTAACCCAAGGAATTCATACCAACAAAGATAATCAGTTATTTGTCTCTAGCCTTATCAATATTGCGAAAGGCCTTAATATCCATGTTATTGCGGAAATGGTAGAAAACGAGGCTGAGTCTGTTGCACTGAGCAAACTAGACGTTGAACACCAACAAGGCTATTACTTTTCTAAACCCTCACTTTGGACAATGTACTAAGTGTAAGCTCGCTGGTCTGAGGCACTGAACGTCAGGATAAGTATTGACGCTTTATGTGAGCCCCCGCGCTTTATACGACTTAATTGTGCGTCGATTCAATGAAACGTTTAAGGCGGTGTTGTGAAAATCTCTTTCATATACACCTCCTTTTAACCGCATTTACTGATCGTTAAGCAGCTTTATAATGGCGTCAGAGCTAATGGGTTTTGAATACAGAAAGCCTTGCACATATTCAACGTTAAGAGACTTACAGTAGTTCGATTGATTTTGAGTTTCCACGCCTTCAACAACAATGTTTAAATCGAGTTTGTGACCAACATTCACGATAGCCTCCATTAACGCGCTATCGTAGGCATTTTCCGGTGCACCTCTTAAAAATGAACGATCTATTTTTAAGTGGCTAACGGGAAACTGTTTTAAATAACTAAGCGAAGAATAACCCGTACCAAAGTCATCAATCGATATTTCAACGCCTTGGTCGCGTTGCGCTCTCAAATTCTCTAAAATCGTATTGTCAGACTTAATAAGCACATTCTCAGTAAGCTCTAACCCAATATCTTTAGGCAGTAAACCGTGCCGCTCTCGACACTCCCTTAGGCGTTCGAAATAAGCATTCTGCTCTAACTCTTTTCCTGAAACATTGATATCAACGCGAATATTAATGCCCTGCTCTTTCCATAACTGTGCCTGTTTGCACGCCTTTTCTAACACCCAATTTCCAATGTGAACAATTAACTCACTGCGCTCAGCGATGGGGATGAAGATATTGGGTGGAACAGCCCTATCCTCATCTTTAGGACGCCACCTTAACAGCGCTTCACACGATGCCACTTTTCCAGTGAGCAAATCGATTTGAGGTTGATACAAGAGTTCAAACTCATCGTTAACCAAAGACTTATGGAGATAAGCTGCGATACTTCGCTGTTGTCGAACTTTCTGACTTAAAGCGTGGGTGAAAAAATGAAAACGGTTTCGGCCTTCAGCTTTCGCCTGATACATTGCGACGTCTGCATTTTTCAGAAGATCATCAATCTCACTTCCGTCTTTAGGGTACATACTAATACCGATACTTGAAGTGATATGCACGTTTTCAGTGCTAAGTGCGAAGCTCTGCTTAAAACACTCAGTAAGTTTCTTAGCAATGTCAGCACTTTCATTTTCAGAGGTCACTTGTGTGGCGACAAAAACAAATTCGTCTCCACCAAACCGAGCCAGTAAGCCTTGTTCGCTCAGACAATCTGACAAACGCTTAGAAACAGAGCGCAGTAATTCATCACCCCAGGTATGCCCAAGCGTGTCATTAACTTCTTTGAACATATCTAAGTCAATGAAAAACAAAGCGAAGCCAGACTCATTGCGCGATGCATCCTCGATGGACGACGTCAAAAACTGCTCTAACAGGCGTCGATTAGGCAACTCGGTTAATAAATCTGTGGATGCCATTCGCTCAAGTTCTTGCCTGATGTTGTGCTGCTCACTCAGGTCAATATCCACACAATACATTTCGGGTGAATCTGTGCCTTCTTTCAGCATGACGTGAGATGAGAAAACATGGATAGGCTCGCCACTTTTCTTCTCAAGCACGAGTTCATCTGAAGGAATTGCCTCACCGTAATCTATCCATCGCTGATGTAGCTTTATCACTTCACTTTTCATGAACGAGGGAATGATGAGATCTTCAAGTTTTTGACCTAGTGCTTCGCACTCACGAAAGCCATACATGTCTTCACTTGATTTATTCCAGTAGATAACTTTTCGGTGCTTGTCATAACCTTGCACCGATACCTTTGGCAAGGCACTAATAAGCTGAAGGAACCGCCTTTCAGCCGAACCATGTTGTTCAAATAACGGGGGCTCTTGGTATTTCTGTAAGCTCATCGTACTCCCGCGAGTGCTAAATTGTTAGATAGCAAAGATATAAAAATGGCCACTATTCTTTTAGTGTAGTCCAAATCACACAAACCACCCGACATTAAAAAGTTAAATTGCTCGTGAATATCGCTAAATAAAGAAAAGGGTACCAGTGCGTGTTGCGCAGAACTTGGGTAAATAAAAGATGAAATTAAATCGTAAGATGGTGCGTCTACCCTGATTCGAACAGGGGACCTCTACCATGTCAAGACATATATCAACACTTACCCCACCCTCCGCAAAACCATAGAAAACATATAACACATTTATAATTCGATAATTATTCTGACCCTATGACCTTTACTTTAACACTTTTTGGTTGATTTTCACTCTATATTTGGTCACAATTCAGTCACAGATAAAAGTACTTAAAACGCAGTTTAATTTAGCTATTTTTCAGGCTCGTTTTAGTTTCATCTTGGTATTGCAAGAGGTTGGTATTTTAGCGAGTGGAATAATGAACGAATTGGAAAAAGAACTAGCTAAGTTTGACAGCAATTTGTATGACAAAAGTGAATTGGTAGAAGTAAAACTAAATAGACTCTCTCCGGACAGTATTATGTCCGCAATGACCAAAAATGCTAACCCGTTTAGCGCCGTTAGAACCGCGAAAGAAACCTACGAACAAACCTCACCTTTTTTAAATTTACTCTCACTTCACTCCCCTATTATCTGTTATCAAGCTAGAGGGTATTACTACGTAGTGTCAGGTTTTTTTACCTTCTTAGCATTCCAAAGATACGCTGCGCAATATCAAACGGCTTCAGAGAGAATCATAAGAGTTTTCCTGTTAGGTAAAACACCGCCAAAGTCACTGAGGCGGTCCATCATATTGCACTCACTGAGTACAGATTTACTTTCAAAGTGCTTTATCGCAGACACAAAAAAAATAAGCTTTTATCTTCGCACTTGGTTTAATCACGACCCTGGCAAACGAAGCATTTTTCAATCTCAAGAATGGCTATCGCTTTTCCCTAACCTTAATTCAATTGAAAAAGTTGCTGAGTACTTATCAGTATCAAAAACAGAATTGAGTCGCAGTAGTGATTAATATAGAAACCCCAACACGTGAACAAATAATCGACTTTTTCGGAAGCGATGTCGTCAACGTCGAGGAGGTAGAGATATTCCTAGAGCAAATTGAGTGCCCTATTGATTTTCGCGGTTTAGGGTTTGTTTTTGGAATCCTTGATTATGTTAGAGGAATTTCAGGACAAAGGTGGCTCAAACTTCTTGAAATTGAGCTAAGCACTTTCGATTCACTACAACAAAAAATTGTACAGACCCCAACTGCTAAACAACAAATCTTATACAATAAAACAAAGGCGAAAGGCTGGTTAAGCCTCCGACCAATATATTCATTACTGTTTATATTTTATGATTATCAAGACGATAAAATGGCGTCTGCTTTACTTTCATTTCTCAGTCACTATTTTAATAATGAGATTGAGATTAAACGCAATCGTAGAGTAGAGGAAGCGGCAAGAGCATTCCGACTATCATATACCGATCCGGACGTAGCTTATCATTTGAGAACATCAGGTTCACCAGATGCACTGGCTATCAGTGCAGCTCATGCTCGAGAGAGCATCAAAGCGTTGAATCCAAGTAATCAGAATCCTTCAAGCTTGACATACCTTTATAGCCTTGAACATTTTTATCGCTTAAATTGGACCACGCGAGTGAGACAATCCCGCGACTCGCCCTCAAAAACACGTTCTTATTTTCAAAGAACAAAGCTAGTAAGACTTCCAGGTTCCGGAAACCTTTTGACTGCATCTCTTAAAGCAAAATACTTATCGAATGATAAAACGGAGGATCCCTCTGCATGCTTGAGCGAGGACTACCCGAGTGTGACTATCGTACAAATTAACGAGGCGGGTGAAAGTAAAGATAAGCATGAGCGCCCTGATACAGCTGTTATCAAAGATGAATACAAAATTGAGAAAATACGAAGACAAATCACTCGAGACGTTAGGCGCAGTCACAACCTACTACCGACAGACCGTGCAATTCTTCAACCTCATGAACTTCAATTGCTGTGGCATGAGTTAACATCATCATCAAGCAGTACATACAGTGGATTACCAGCAAGCTACATTCAAAGCCTAATATGTCTAATTTGGTTCCTAGGTAAAGAATTAGACGAACTCCTCAACATTCCTGTGCATCTAAATCAAAACCATCATGAGCCAGGCCTTCATGTCACCGATACATCAACAAGTTTGATTGTCGCTCCATCTCCAACTACGAAGAGCTCTCTTTCGCATAGAAGAGACTTACTCAGAGTAGGTTCCACCGTAAAGCTCTTTCTGCCTGCGTTTATACGCGACAAAATAGTAGCTGCAGATATACTCAAGCACGAGACTATTGGCTGCACTTACAGATTGAACACAATAAAAAATGCAGTCGATGGTTTCCTTAAGGTCATAAATCATCGCAACCACAGTCAGATAGGTGTTACGAGGGTTGAATGCTTTCTTCAGAATTTCCTAGTTGCTCAAGAACTACACGATCCCGTTATTCTAGAAATTTTATCAGGCAAAATATCGTACTACACAAGAGCGCCGAGGCACTATGCCTGGTACAGCGAGAGGGAAATCAATGCCCGCATTCATTCCATTTGGCAGGATGTATTAAAACAAGTGATGCTTTTTGATCCTAATTTTAAACCACCAGAGCTCATGCCGTCAGTTAATACCAATAACGACGTCGAGAATGAAAGCGGTATCGAACAACATATTGGAGTGGGTTCATGTTTTACGCCAACGAAAATTGCATTGCAGACTTGGATTTCAACTACTGCAGCACACCTAAAAACTCATTTCCAATCTAGACAAATTACGAGGCAAATAGAAAGCCTCATTGAATATCATAATGCTTATACAATCTACACGCTTGGGATGCTTCTGAGCGGAACAGGATACCGCGCCGTATGTAACCCCCTGCCCTCCTTGAGTCTAATCTTTCCAGAAAGAAATACGTTATGTATTTCGGACAAAGACTCAACAAAGACCTTCTCACATATGCGCGTTATAGTGTGTGCAAGACTATTGCGCCAGCAACTTCAATTCTATCAAGTACATATAAATACTATGGCGAACCTTCTCAGTATGGTAGAGCCTTTGCTCGCTAGACACCTATTTTCCCAACTTTCTCCTACAAATTACGTTCATTTGCAAGGTAAAAGCGAGCGACTCGATCATTTTATCACTATCAGAAATTCCGCAACTCAACTTGGCGTCTTTTTCTTGTTTAGTACACATGGCAATGAAACAGAAGGCGAACGAATTAAAGCGGAAAATGCGGAACAATCCATTATACCGACTACTGTCACCCCCAAAAAATTACGCGCGGAAATACATTTACCGATAAATTTTGGAAGACATTACATGCGAAGATATCTTCAAACTCAAGGCGTGCACCAAGAGCTGGTTAAGTTTCAGCTGGGTCACTTCGTTTCTGGTGAGAACCCTTTGGAAAAGTTTTCATCATCAAGCTATCCAACGACCGTCTCATCGCTACAGCCATTACTTGATGAGATGCTGGAAGATCTGGGTTGGACAGCGCTGCCGTCATTACTCACTAGGCTCCGGTCTTAATATGCCTAAACAAGCGCAGATATCACTGTCGACTGATGTCAAGCAACACTATGCGAGTTCAGCGCAAACGAATATCTCGCAGTATGTGAAACTTTCTAAGATTAGTCACTTTGATAGTGCAGATGTCGACAAAACAATAAAGAACGTAATCGAAAAATTTCAACGTCATGTTCGCTATGACAACCAAAAATACTTAGCGCAATCTATAAAAAATTTCACGAATTCGCTAAGCAAAGGATTCGAGTTACATTTGGTTGAGTTACGTCTTGCAGAACTACTATTTTGTATCTTAGAAAAAGAGTCTGGAATCAAAACCCCAAAGCTCTCCTTTCCTGTTCAAATCAGACAAGACATTCCTCTTATTCAACCCGACGACATGATACTGTCTACGTTGCAACGAAGAATTTACAGGTTTATTGAAGCACCCGACACATTGTCTATTTATATGAATAACACTTACGATCAAGTGGGTATTCTCATTGCTTGGCTAATACTTAAAGAGGGCGTATCACAGCCTCAAAATGTCAGAAGCCTTTTAAATAGAGAGGTAGACATTTTTTACATCGGAGAAGAGTGCTTTTTTGAAACCGAGTATCAGCGGTTTTGGTTATCCGAGACGGCGGTCATGCTGCTCAAGCTGAACTGGAACGTACGACAGCGCAGCCCTGCAAACATAGTCAACGCAATCAACAAAACGTTACATACATTTCAGATCGTGCCCACTGAATACAAAATCAGCGCAATAATGTTTCGAAGTATGCTGCGTACTGAATTGGCATTATCATTAAGTGCAGCTGAGTCGGCTATTAGACTAAGAATATTCCCTACCACTCCACTTAAGAGACATACGCTATTTAGATTATTGAAAGGCACCGCAGTAGAGATACAACAAGATTTCATCGTTGACAGGACTGTTTCACATCGTCAACGCAAAGCATGGTCAGATGCTAACCGTCCAAGCAGCGATAATAGAAAATACGCTAAGAGTATATTTCCTCTAGAACAAACCACTACCGAACAATATACAGAAGTAACCTCGTTTATTCGCCCATTGAAGATAAACACGACTCAAAAGAAGAGCGGTGAGATTACTACTCCACTTAAAGGCAAACTACGAACGTGGCTAGAGCAAACAGAGCATGCTATACAAAAGCCTCTTATATGGTTATTACTCGCATGGGCATATCATCTACTTGATGAAGGAGGCAAAAAAAAGGACCGACTAAGACTTAAAACCATATATGACTACGTAGATTATGTTGCCAAACCTTTTATCCAAGAGTTTGCAGGTTGCAATATGCAAACCCTATCACCAGATATTTGGGTGACTAAATTAAACGACGTCATCGATGAAATCATATCTAGCAAGAAACAGTTTGTACTTTACTTCGCCGATTTTTTAGTTACTAAGAACTTCGTTAGGGAAATGGATGTTTCTGATATCGATGTCCCATGCAACAAGACTGGGGTGAATGCCAACATCATTACCCATCATGAAGCGGACAGGATATGCCAATTATGCGACCTGTTGAACACACCACTAGCAACCCTTGCCAAACTTTATTTTTGTTTTGGGTTCTATAGTGGATTACGACGCAACGAAATTTCAGGCTTACAATTTGCGGACCTTAAAATAGGGGGGCTACACTATGTTAGTCTGCAAGTACGGCCTAATAGGTTTCGCGATTTAAAGTCAGCAAAGAGTTCTCGTAACCTACCACTTGATTGCCTTTGGCCTGAGGACAAGCTAGAGGAGCTTATTGACTATTTAGATGGTCGAAGAGGGCTTCATGTCAATATAAACACCAAAATAGTGCCAGATATCAATGAAGCTAACCAAGCATTCAATCTACTTAGTTATATACTACGCTCAGTAACTGGCGACCAAAACTTGGTCTTTCATCACTGTCGCCACTCATTTTGCAATTGGCTGATGTTGCTATTAAATAGTGAGTTCCTGAAGAAATTTAGAACTTATCAATTTTGCGACCATCCCTATTTCAATGATGCAAATTATAAAAAAGTAGCATCTCGACTAGCTTTGACACCATGGTCTAGGAAAAGACTGTGGGCAGTATCATCATTAATGGGACACGCAACACCTGAGGTGACGCTTTCATCCTATTACCACCTGTCCGAATTTGTGCAGCATGTTGCCTTCTCTGACAATAAACTCAGTAAACCTTCGCTTAAAGAATTCTGGGGGCTTCAAGATGAAGATTTGAACTCGCGTGCGAAACTATTAAACCCAGCACATGAAGTAGATTTTCTGCGTCCAAGACATATGACTATTTGCGAACCAAAAGAGATATCAGCCGACAATGAAACGCTACTAGCGCAGATCCAAAATGCGTTTTCGATGACCAATAACAAAAAACTCTCGTTACTGGATCTTTGGGAAGTGATGTTAATGCTAGCAAACAGAAAATCCAACATTCAGATTATGCAGTCTATCCAAGTTGATGATGGGCTAATCAACAAAATTATCAACATAGATGACAACCTATCTAGACGACCAGGTAAAAGAGCAAAGAATAAGCTTCCTCGCTATGCGAATGCCGCAATGCTCAAGAAAAGCGAAATTGCTAATGTGGAAAAGTTATTAACTACATTTAATGACCGGTGTAGAGCAACAGAGGACGGTAATCATGCACTTTGGTCGGGGATGCACGATTTAATGAGGAATCGAGTTGCTTCAAAAGACTCTTTGATAAGATCGCACAACGTAGAAGCGATACGCACGCTACTCGACCTTTTTGAAGGACTAAAGAGCGAGAGTTGGCAACTTTCATTCACTTGGTATTTCCCCTCTGAACAACAATTTGACAAAGACTTGATCAGTCAATATCGAAAAGATTTAAAATTTTGGCTTGATGAAATAGAGAGTCGTTTTGACAATGAAGTCGTTACCAAAATTGTCATACCACATCGGTTTGTCGAATACTTAAGGTCGAACGAGCAATCAAAGGTTAAGGTCACAATCAGCGATGAGGGACGGTTCCTCAGCTACTTACAGAAGGGTACCGTTAGTTTGCACTTTTTAAAACCGAAAGCAGACTCAAATAGCACGCCAAGACGAAACAAGGCGTTTATTAGTTTTTTGTGCGTTTTGGCTGTGTTTGGTAAGTTGCTTCATATGGACGTTTAGATGTACTAGTGTGATTATCAAGGGATACTGACGGTATAAGTACCAAGCGATTTTGACGTAATCACACTATCAATGTTGCCGCGCTTCAGCAAGCTTTGCCAGCCGTAATGCAGTGATATTCATGTTTTTCCCTCAGCCATATATTGCGAACGTCGCTAGCATGTATGTCGACGTTTGCAAGCGTCCGGTAAACAGCACATTCAGTGGTTGAAGAAATCTCAGTAAGCTGACTCCAAAATTCAAAACGGAGTGAGCAATGAGAAAATTTCGAAGCCGGGACCAATGGCGGCAGATTCTGGAAGACCAGCAGCAAAGCGGTTTAACCATTTCAGAATTTTGTCGCCAGCATAAGATTTCAACCAGTGGCTTTTCACTCAGCGGAAGAAGCATGGATTAGTTAATGCCACGACATCCGCTTTTGTCAGCACAAAAGTTACCAAACATACTGCGACAGAAGTCCATCGAGATATTAAGCAACCGATTGTGCTCGAACTTTCAGCCTCTAGGTTATCGCTGCCAGCAGAAACACCGGCAGATTACCTGCTCACTTTGCTCAATGGCCTGCCGGCATGAAGCTTTTTGTTGATCCACCCCGAGTATATTTGCACCGTGATTTTGTCGACTTCAAAAAGTCCATCAATGGCCTTGCGGCCATCGTCGAAACCGACATGGCTTTGCCGACGATGTCAGGCGCCTTGTTCGTGTTCTTTAACAAGGGCAAAGACAAACTGAAAATCCTGTACTGGGACCGCACCGGCTTTGCCCTGTGGTACAAGCGTCTGGAAAAGGACAAATTCAAGTGGCCAGGTAAGCTCAGTACGCCAACGTATTCACTGACTGAACAGCAACTGGAGTGGTTGCTAAGTGGGTATGATGTTATCGGTCATCAACCCATGACCTTCCAGTCGGTGGCCTTATAACCTGTGATCATACAAGGGATTTAACGATCACGAATTAGTCTGAATAAAAACAACAGGTTACTGGGCTTTATTGGTAAAATGACACCATGATTGACGAACTGACAAAGCTTCGAAAATTGCTTGCAGAGCAAGCAGAATTAATGGCTGAGAAGGATGCCAGAATAGCCTATTTAAAAGAGCAGTTCCGCTTGGCTCAACAAAAGCAGTTTGGAGCTAGCAGTGAAAGCCATCCAGGCCAGGGTGAGTTGTTTAACGAAGCTGAGTCAGAGGCTGACCACGTTGAAGAGGAAGACCAGACACAGGCCATCAGCTATACCCACAAAACACCGAAACGCCAGTCACTGCCTAAAGACTTACCGCGTGAAACGGTTGTTCATGACATTAGCGATGAAGACAAGGTCTGTGATTGCTGTGGCGGTGAGCTGCATCAGATGGGCGAAGCACGCAGTGAAAAGTTGGAATTCATCCCCGCCCAGGTCAAAGTGGTAGAGCATGTCAGGCCCAAATACAGTTGCCGCATGTGTGAGCAGCAAGGTATTGAGGTTAAGGTTAACATTGCGCCTCTACCGGCCAGCCCTATTCCTAAGGGGATAGCTACGTCATCATTATTAAGCCAAATCATCACCAGTAAATAACAATATGGACTGCCGCTGTATCGCCAGGAAAGCTTGTTCAAACAATATGGTATCGAATTAAGTCGCCGTACCATGGCCGACTGGATGATAAAGTGCAGCACATTGTTTAAACCCTTAGTTGAACGGCTCAAGACCATCCAACTGGAACAACCCGTCATTCAGGCAGATGAAACCACACTGAAGGTCATCAGTGAAGACAAATCTACCTGTTATATGTGGTTGTATTGCACCGGCAGTGATTCGCCCAATGAAAACCCGATACCCAATATCGTGCTGTATGACTACCAGAACAATCGCTCAGGGCGTTGTGCGGTAGAGTATCTGGGATATTACTCAGGCTATTTGCAAGTGGATGGCTATCAGGGCTATGAACAAACCAAGGCCACATTAGCGGGTTTCCGAGTAGATGAGGACATTACTGCCCTCACCCCTCACAGACCCGGACGAGCGCAATTAACGCATCCGGTTCTTCATAACAGTTTATTCGCTGCG
>NZ_JAKRFB010000040.1:0-39959 GCF_022348315.1 Alteromonas sp. MmMcT2-5
AAAGCAAGAAATAATCACTCTGTTTGAGGACAAAAAAGACGGTTTTAAGTGGATCCAATACGCCGCAAATGGGTGGATCTATTAGGGTGCCAATCGACATCTATCATCCCGGCTGATAACAGAAGATTTAATCACTTATCCCACCAATTCGACATGGTAGTAATAACTTGCGTTATGATACTTTTACCCGAAATCAACCTCATGCCTCACCGCTCGCTTTACAGCTCTTTACTAAGATATCTTTCAAGATCCGATGTTCCAGAGTTAAGTCAGCGAATATCGCTTTCAGCCATTTGATATCTGAAGCTTCAATACCACAGTATTTAAATTTGAAGTTGTGGTTCGTTGCATCCGAGATACCGTGCTCACGATAAACTTCTTTGACTACTCTACCTGCTTTCACTTCGTTAGAGGATTTTCACGTTTTGCGATTCTGTGTAACGGGCGCTTTCATCAAAAGTTATTGTTTCTTGGCGCAGTTCACGCCGAAGAACTCTAAAAAGTTTACTGTTAAATTAGGGGGATGTTTACGAATGTTTAAAGTTCTTGATAACCATACAGGCAAAGAATTTGATTTACCAGTGAATAACAAGCGTAATATTGAGTATTGGTACGTTGCCAAACAAAAGTAGAATAAGCAAAAGTATGAAGGGCACCTCAACAAAATTAATTTTTAGTCGTCTGGAAGACGAACTTATTTACGTGGGGATGTGGCCCGTAACGATGTGCTTAAGTCTACTATCTAAGCGTAGATTCAAGTTTTGTGTGCGCGTATGCCAGACTCCAGCAATGGGCATTGTCTGCCTATATGAAGAATATGCGGCATACGCTAAAAATGGATGTCTACTTTTCGTGAGTAAAAACAATACCTTCAGTATTGTATAACTTACAGGAAAGCCCTTCGTATAGAACAATACACGCTTTATAGCGCTTGCGTAACTAAACTAAGCTCTCTTAACTAATTTAGCGTGACATCCAAAAAACTAATTATTACAAGCCTACATTAAGAGAGTATTTATCTCTGTAAAACAGCTTTAATCTATTTAAGCTAGCCTTAAGTTCGATTGAAGAAGCTATTTACACCACAAATAACTTTCTCAACTTCGTCATTATTCATTCCAAAAAACAGAGGTAACCTCACTAGTCTTTCACTTTCGCTAGTCGTATACACATCTTTGCTATGGAAATCGCCAAATGTCAAGCCTGCTGGAGATGAATGCAACGGAACATAGTGAAAAACTGCCATAATGCCCTGTTCTTTCAGATGTGCAATAAACTCTGTTCGCTCTGATAAATCTTTGAGCTTTACATAAAACATGTGAGCATTGTGTTCACAGTGTTCTGGAATCTGCGGTAGCTCTAGAGAGCAACTCTCTTGTAAGTGTAAGAAAGCTGACTTGTAACTGTCCCATATAGCCAACCTAAAATTGTTTATTGTGCTAACATTCTGAAGTTGCCCCCATAGAAACGCAGCTTGCAACTCACTCGGTAAATAACTACTTCCGACGCTAACCCAAGTATACTTATCTACTTGACCTCTAAAAAATTGACTTCTGTTAGTACCCTTCTCTCGCATTATTTCGCTTTTTAATACTAAACGGTCATCATTTAATATGAGCAAACCGCCTTCGCCGCCACTTGTATAATTCTTTGTTTCATGGAAGCTATAAGCACCAATATGCCCTATCGTACCTAACGGTTTTCCTTTATATGTACTCATCATTCCTTGAGCTGCATCTTCTATGACATAGAGGTTATACTGCTCTGCTAGATTCATTATTTTATCCATTTCACATGCTACCCCAGCATAATGGACAGGGACGATTGCTTTAGTTTTATTGGTTATAGCGCTCTCTATTTTTTCTTCGTCGATATTGCAGGTATCCGGTCGAATATCCACAAAAATAATTTTCGCTCCTCTAAGCACAAATGCATTAGCTGTACTTACAAAAGTATAACTTGGCATGATCACTTCATCGCCAGGCTTTATATCTATGAGCATAGCAGCCATTTCTAATGCAGCAGTACAAGATGGTGTCAGAAGAGTTTTTGCAGGATAAAGCTTTTTATTGAACCAATTCTGACACTTTTGAGCGAAAGGACCATCCCCTGAAATCTTTTCACTCCTAATTGCTTCTAAAACATACTCTTGTTCACTTCCTGTGACTGGGGGCTTATTAAATACGATCATTTTTCACACTCTAGGTATTTTTTTTCTAAGTTAAGAAGATCTCTACTACGCTCTTTGATTTTTCTCGAAGGTGAGCCTACATTGATTGACCAAGGCTCTGTACTTTTGATAACCAAAGAATTGGCTCCTATGGCACTTCCCTCTGAAACTTCGACTCCAGGCATGATTATAGAACCAGCACCTACTATTGAATGCTTACCAATAGAAACAGCTTCAAATATTTCGGCTTTATATTTTTTAGGGATGGTCGAATTTACCATTGTCTTGCCGCTATAATCATCTGATTGTGCAAATACTTTAACTCCATATGCAAGTGCAATGAAATCTCCGATAATAATTCCCGGACTTCCACCTGCAACTAAGCATTGTGGAGTAATATGCGTATTTCTACCGATAACTACATTACCTGATACAATGCAGAAGTCGTCAATTCGAGAGTTATCTCCTATCTCAATTTTATGACAATCATATATCGCGGCTTTGTCACTAATCTTTACATTTGAACCTAGTCGCTTAAATCCCATACTAAGCAATTCTTTATCGCTCAAATAAGCCATGAAGACTCCTTCTTTCAAAATTGTAAAATGCTCTGCAAATGTTATCGACCATTGATCTGCCGACAGCTACTCTTGAATGTGTCTTACTTAATGCTCCAAGCTGCTTTCTGTGTAACTCAATCAGAGCTTTTTCATCACACATTAACTTTGATATTTCATATATATAGCTACTTAAGTCATCGAATGAAGCATCTGCGATAAAGGGCGTAGCATCGGCACCTGAGAAAACTACTGCCGGAACATTGCAAAAAACAGCATAAGCAATGCTTATGCCGCCACCAGTTCGGGGCGGATTAATATAAAGATGACTAACGGAGTAAGCGAGCTTCAAGTTTTTTTCATATTTCTTGAACACTATCTGATCTACAACGCCCAACTCGGTGGCTCTAGCAATGACTCGGCGTTCATTTGCATTCCCAATAATCAGCCAACACAATTTTTTATTTTCCACAGCAATAAGCTTCAACACGGATTCTAAGAAGTCTTCCGTCAATTCCAAATCTAAACGGGCA
This sequence comes from Alteromonas sp. MmMcT2-5, assembly GCF_022348315.1. NCBI lineage: Bacteria > Pseudomonadati > Pseudomonadota > Gammaproteobacteria > Alteromonadales > Alteromonadaceae > Alteromonas > Alteromonas sp. MmMcT2-5. The sequence continues at coordinate 3,261 of NZ_JAKRFB010000040.1, forward strand.
CCTACGGTAACCATAACGAAGTCATAATCGGCGCCTAGATATTCTTTGGGAGTTACTTTTTCATCTGGCGACATCAGTATGTACGGACTGTGTTGCAACGCTATTTTTTGCTCGAAAAAAGGGTCTCTCAGACGTTCTTCAACTACTTCATTCATGAAAGATAAGTACAGATCACAAGCATACGTTGGGTTGTCATTTTTGTTTGTCTGAAGATAAATTGAAGGAAGTTTTTCGTGTAAAAGATCTGAGTAGAGATAGCTCCCATATGCGCTAAAATACAGTGAAACATCAGGGCAAAAAACCTCAATTTTTTGAATAAATTCTGCTGTTTCGTAAGGGCGTAAGTACTCTATTTCAACACAATCATCCAAACCTGCCTCTGAGAGCATTTCTAAATGAGCTTTTTCGAAGAACCTAGAATTGTGTTTCGGTCCCCCATTTAAATGAAAGACATTAAAAAATATTTCATCCGTGACCATAATACAAAACTTTATCTTCGGCATTACCGACTTCAAAGCAATCATATAGTCACGTATAAATGTTACATAAGAGCTATTCTTACCCAAAAAGGCAGGAGCAACTATCAGTATATTTCCTAGTTTCCTTTCCAGAGTAAGACTCACAAAATGCTGTTTGCTCAGTTCACTTTTTATTAAAGATAAAATGTTTTTAAATGTCTGATTATCAACATATCTATGCCTTCTTCCGTACATTATGTAGGCATAGATTCGTTCAAAAGAAAGCCCCTTTTCTCTAAAGAGTTCAATTAGGCCGTCGAATTGCTCTAGTGCCGTCTTTCCAGATAATATGGAAAACAAACAATCATCGTCAAGCAACTCATTAAACTGGTCTTTCTCAAATAAGCTTTTCCAATTTAGTTTTTCACCAGTTTTGTCAATTTGATAATTGATTAAGTAAAAAAATATTTTTCGGTCTTGCGTTGAAAGGCTTTTATAGTTTCTGTTATTTAATGATATTTTCCCAAATACTGAAGTAAATTCATTTTCGAATATTTCAAAATCTGGAATTATACCTTTTGAATGCACATTCAAAAATAAAGCACAACTACTAACACACTTCTTTATCGCGAACTTTAAGTAACCCCTTAACTCTTTAAATTGGCACCACCGAACGACCAATTCAGACTCCACGACTTGTAGACTATTTTTGAAGGTCAAAGCCTCTAAAAATACTTTTGCCTTATCCACGTTATTTTCGACGACTTGTAGGATACTCAAGCCATGGTAAGCCACTCTATGATCTTTCTTATTTAAACACAGTAAATTATGATACTCATCAACAGCAGCTTCAACGTCGTTACAAGCTCTGAGCGAATTCGCCTTCACTACAAGTAGATCATATGAAGGTGAATCCTCAAGTTCTAAAATTAAATCTAGGCAAAGCGAATATTCTTTTGCGTTGTATGCTTGATAAATTTTTTCAGACACAGTTAGGACTCACTTGAGAAAAATAAAGCTCTTTGTATTTTTGAGCCATCTGACTATTAGTTGACGAAATTTCCATCGTAGATAAAATGCTAGTTTTATCCTTGATAGATTCACGAAAGTTTGTTGAGTACAAGAATTTCAATATTTCTGGTGTGGTTTCTGGCACTACCCAGCCAGCTCCAGAGCTGTCAACCCTCGATGCAACCGTTGGGAAGTTCGTTACTAAAGCTGCAATTCCAACAGACCACAATTCAGTTAGCGTATGACACCATGTTTCATTCCAAATAGAAAATACAGCTCCAACATGAGGCGCTATTTCAGCTACTCGTTTGGAAAAGTCTTCTCTTTTGTATTCTCCGTGTAAAATCAAATTTTTGTGTCTAAAATCAAAACTTGCACGGCCTAAAACGTGAAACTCGATCTTACCCTCAGTATCCTCTTTCAGCAACTGCTCAATCAACTTGCTACCCTTCGGCTCGCTGATATTTCCAGGAACAAGAATTCTTAATTTTTCACCTTGAACATAGGGTGCAGCTAACTGCTTAATAGTTGAAAAGTTTCGACCATGAGGAATTACGTGAAATTTATCTCTATCGACGTTCAAGCTTTTGAGAATGATTTCTCTGCCACTATTATGGGTCGTTATGAATCCGTCGCAAACAGCGACTGCCGATTCAAATTTGGTGCGCCAATTATTTACCCAGTTATTCTTCAGCTTTGGGAAAGCAGTTTTGGGCCACAACTCAGGAGTACAGTCTCCATTAGTCTTAGTACATTTGCCGCCACAGAATTGTTTATTATTGTCAAGCAACTTAACTGTCGGGCAGATAGAGTAATAGTCATGAAATGATAGAAACGTTCTTGCTCCGCTTTCTTTTGCTATTCTCGGAAGGTTTATAGAGTGCCATGCTAAGTGACGAATATGAACTATTTCAAAATCGTAATTCACAAGCCAAGTCAATACAACTTGGTCATACTCGACAGAATCGTGCGTCAAGGGATCAACATCTTCTTTTAAGGCATGTTTAGCGATAAGGATATCGTTTCCGTTTGGGTTCACTTTGTACAATGATATTATTTTGCTGTCGCAATGGAGTAACCACGGTTCAATTTCGGAACTCAAAGCTCCCATTAAATCCCGATTAGTCTGAGGAGTCCCTCCTGTTAACGTTGAGATTACAAATAAGCCTCGCGGAAGAATAGGTGATGTGACGTCTTTTAAAGCTAGTCCGGCTTGATATCTTGCTAAACTAATTAGCGGGCTCTCTGAAAATACCGCTGTTGATTTTTTATAATCTGGGTATCGTTCATCAACGATTTTTCTACCAGCAGCCATTAACTCTGTTTTAGCTTCACCAAAACTTTTATTACGATCGTGAAAGACATATGTCCTATCGTCTATAACGTTACGCCAACCGCTTTTACGTGCGCGCATGCAAAAATCATTTTCTTCACCATAACCTCTTGGAAAGGCGTCTGAATCTAGCGCACCAATTTCGTCTATACAACGTCTTCTTACATACATACAGAAGCCATTGCCTGTGGGTACCGTTGGGTAAAATCCAAAAGACCGTCTTCTGAACGCCAGAGCATAATCTTCCTCTTTTACGTTTGAAGGAAGATCGTTTTCGTTACCAATTCGAGGTGCAGAAAAAGCCCCTGCACGATCTGACATAGGAGTAACGGTTGCAATCTTATAATCTGAAACTAAGGCACGCTGAAGACCTTGTAGCCAACGAGGTGTTACTCGAGCATCGGAATTAAGAAAAACAACATCATTTCTTCCTGCCAATTCAATCCCGCGATTTACAGTTTTTGTAAACCCTAAATTAATATCGTTGTGAAAAACTCGAAAACTTTTTTCTAACTCGGCCTTTTCTAGAATTTCGTAGATTCGCTGATCGGTACTTCCATCGTTGATTAGAATAATGTCAACATCTTCAGGGGTATAACATTTCAAACGTTCAATGCAAGTTTGTAAATCCTCGGCCGCATTATAGATCGGAACGATAATGGACACCTGTGTGGAAATAGATTGCGTTATTCGGGTTGAATAGAGGGATGGCCTTTGTTTTTCTAAAAATGTTGATATAAAACAGCTGCCACATGGCCATTTAACTTCAATTCTATTAGAGTCCTTCTGTAGTAATTCAGAAGGAATTGAAAATTTAATACCACCAAGTCCATCTGACTTTTTATGGCGTTTAAGATCTCCTCTGGTAACATTGTTTTTAATTTTACAAAAGAATACATCATCAACAAAAACTTCAAGATTAAATATTTCAGAGGAGTTTCCTTTACTAACAGCCCACCCAATAATTTGATTGTCTATCACTTTTTCAAGTCTACCTTCATAATTAGAAGTTTGTTTGACTATTGTTGGCTGTTTGGAAACCGGAATAGATTCTATATCCTTAGGCGTACTGACATTATCTTTTTTTATCGTAACTGGAATATTTGAATTGTTCGAATTCTTGTTCTCAAGTCTTAATTTTGACAGCTTAATATTCACTGAGATAAGAGAGCTGAGTTTTGGGTTCTCTTTAATTGCTTGTTGATAAAGTTCTATAGCTTTTTTGTAATTATTTTCTTTAAAAGCCAAGTTTCCCTTAGTTAACAGACTCATTGTACTTTCCTAATATTTTATCTTTTTGATTTTTATGTCGACGATTGTTAAGGGTTCGTTCATTTCATTTTTTTCCCTTTCTAAATCTCCAATTGGTTGCTCATTCTTTTGAACTAGGAGACTCAGAATTTTTTCATTGTGCCAACGACACTTATCTAAAATAGGTTCTGCATAGCCTATTGAGTAGCTATACAAGACCTGTGTTGACGAAGACGAATATTCGTAATTTGGCGCGAGCAAAGTCGTAAGCATTAACTGCCTTGCATGCCCTTCGCTGCTATGAACTACAAAAATGTTATCATCATCATCTATCACTAAATCTGGCCTTGAAATTGGAATGGGAAGTGTTCCACCACCTTCCAAATTGAACTCTCTAGTTCGGCGTGAAATATTCTGACTCTTCCATGTCTTGCCATCAAAAAAGATATGCTTATATTGTGGTATTTGCTCCTCATCATTTGCATAAGTAACTATATGAGGACGACCAAGACTATCTAAGGCCATATTTGTTTGATTGATTAAATTTGAACAAGGTGGAAGAGCGTATATCGTTTCACTATTCACTTGAGTTATTGGCAACTTATATTTTTTTCCGTTGCTAGTTAGCCAACTAAAGCCGTCATCGTATGAAACAGCGTACCCTATATTTACGTTGTTCACATGTTGACTATCTTCGAAGTAGTCGGTTCGCCAACAGTAGCTAAGATGCAAATCGCCATTTTTACCTCTTACAGGTTTGTTCCAATAGGCATTGCTCGTCCATGGACTATTTGCAGAACCACTTAATATTACATTTGGACAGTCCACCCACTTTTGTAAATGTTCGTCATACCATTTCAAAAACGCAGTGCCACTTTTCCAACTACCATCACGATACAACATCATTAATGGCGCGTTACTTTTGGGCAATATAAACGATGGGTAGGTGACTTTTATTTCGTTAGAAAAAGTCATCGGAATCTCACTAGTCCAATCATCTATAGATTTAGGTTTGAGGGAACGTCTATATCTTAGCTTCGAACTATGATGATCATAGGACAAATGAATTCTCTTATTTCTATCATACCCAATACTAATACTATTATGTGCATCTGATAGGTTATACTCGCCATCCAAATCGAAGTTTTCGATAGTGTCATTTACTAAGTCCCTCTTGATTATTCTTAGTGTATTCCTATTTAAATAAAATGCGGTTATTTGCACATCATCAATAGTTAGAATACCTTCACTTCGAAAGATAACGGTATTGACCGAAGTATTCGCAAACCCTAAACCTAAAGGCAATTCATTGATAATTTCAATCGACACGCTATGAGCAACCGTCTTCCCTTCACTAGATCCCGCTATGCAAAGCTCTTTTGAATAAATACGAGCGAGTTGCGATATTTCATCTGATATAGCACTTGTCTCTTGCAATGAATTTTGCAAAAAAAGTTTTCTAAATTCGATATCTTCTAAAAAAAATAAAAGAACACGATCTTGGGACGTTCCGTTTTTCATTAACGAACGAACTATCGAGAGTGCTTGCTCGTTATTATCATTTATAAGAAGCTTTCTTGCTGCAGCCAGTTTTTCAATAGAAGTAGAACTGGACCTCTTATCATTTTTTTTGAATGACGAATGATTTTCTATTACGATTTGCAGAAATTTTGATAACATTATTTTTACGTTCTATGGTTGTCCAATTTTCTTATCTTCTTCAAATAGAACTTTTAAAAATTCGATCTCCTTGACTAAAATATCGATTTCTTCCCTATATAAATTTTTAAGCAATAGATTTTCTCTGTCTTTAAAATCAATTAGTTGTCTTTCTTTACGATGTATTGTCAACTCTCTTTTTGTAGATATTAGATAAGCGTTCAAGGCGGCAACTTCATCTTCTAAAGATGATATTAGAATGGCTTCGTTGGAAACATCACCTTGCTCGTTAGTTAAACTTCTTTCTATTGATGAGATATCATGTTGCTTTTTGAATGTGATGCATTGGAATTCAAAAGTAGGCTCTTCAGTTGCGATACACTTGAAACCAGAGTCTGCAAACCAATGAATAATATCCTTAGAATTTGGAGTATCTTTTACTAGATCATCAGTAAAGATCCTGCATGAAATAAACGAAAATTTTGAAAATGTTTCAGACGTCTTTAAGTCGTTGAGCAGGCCGATATCCGTCAATGGTAAATCTAGTATCAAAACATTCTCATCTTTAGTAATTAGAGAAGTTTTAGATAAATAACCTGATACTGATTCAGCCTTGACGTTTCTTTTCGATGAGGTCGTCAAAAACGGAAACAGCGAACTTGATGACTCAAAATCATCGAATCCGTTATAGCTTCGATCATTAAATTCATAGAAAGTAGTTATGTTGGAAGAACATCCCAAGACCGCTTCAAAACTATTAATGAAATTTGTATCAATGAAAGTCAACCCTATTTTATCTATTTCATTATTATCTCCACAAAACAAAGTAACTTTTGAGGCTTTAGAGAAAATCGAGCTTTCGACATGTCCATTGCTAAAATAGACAAGCATATCAATGTAGCTTTCATCTAGATGTTTATAAAACGACCACATTGCTAATCATCCTTGCTACTAACATTCGAAATGCCGGTACTATTAAACTTTCTGTTTTCTGAAAGACCATATTCTAAATAATGTACTAAAGGATTAAAACCATGTTGCGCAACATCAAGGTGATCGCGTAAATAACTCATTGAATCAAAAGCAGAGCTTGGATTTTTCCCTTCGTAAACCCCTATTAGAAGATAGTGAACTGCAGATTTTAAATTTAGATCATTCGAAGATAGCTGTGACAAGTAATAAGTTTCATCAAAAAGTGAACTTTGCTCTATCTTTTTAGCCTGATCGTTTGTCTTTTTTTGAAATTTTCTATCTTTCTTCCATAAGATTAAATTTGTGGATATTAGATTAGCTTTAAACCAGGCTTCAAGTCCACGCGAAGAAGTTGCCTGAACCTCCGATTTAGCTTGTAAGTTAGATAAGTTCTTTTGTGATAATTCAAAAAGTTCTTGAGTTGAATAGAGAGAATCTAAAATTAAATCGTTCTCTGATTTAACGCTCTCGAAATTACATTGCGCAGCATTTAATTTTTCATTGAGAAAAGTTACTTCGGCCTCTAGTTCAATTATTTTCGCTAATTGCTTATCTAATTTTACTTGATTATTTTTTAAGTTTTCATTATAGGACTTTTGGGTTTTGTGGTTATCCGATATGAATCTTTTGTTTTTTTCTATTAAAGATAAATGCTCTTCTTGTAACTCGTGCAGTGATTCGATTAATTCAGTGTTTTCAGTTTTAAGTGTACTTACTTCTTTTATTAGTTCTTCCCTTGCAGATTGCTCAAGCCTTTCTTTGTTTTTTAGGTTGTTGAGTTCGCCATTCAACAGCTTTTCGTCGGTCATCATAGCTGTGATGAAAGTATTATAATATTTTGTTGTTATAGTGAGCTTTTCATTAATCGCAGAAAGTCTCTTATTACTTTCAACAATGAAAAATGCCCTAAGAGCATTGATTTCTTCTATTTTGCTGCTCTCAAGTATTTTGAGATCTTGGTCATTATTTTTTTCTAATAAATGCAGCTCAGTATTTATCACTTCAGTGGAAATAAGCTGTATTCTTTCATAATTTGACTTATAAAGTTCTAGAAGCTCATTGAAAAAACTACATAGTTCTTCCTGTAAGGAACCAATATCTATTCTCTGGCCTTTTTGAAGTATCTTTGAGATTGCTATAGTAGGACTGTCAAATATTACTTTAAACAACTCCTTACTTTTTTCTATCTCTTTTCGTAATTGTTTAATCGAGCTAATTTTTAACGGAAAACTAGCAAATTCCTCTGTTTCAGTAGAATTAGATATTTCTATGCCTAATAAGACTAGCATTTTCAATCCTTTTTTCTTCTAGTATTAGTTCATTATAACTCAGAGCTTGAACACAATATATCAGTTACAAATCATTTAAAAACAAAAAACCCGGCCTAAGCCGGGTTTTTTAAACTCTGATTACTCAGAATTGAGAGTATTAATTACTCTTCAGTTGCTTCTACTGCTTCTTCTTCAGCTTCTACAACTGGACGGTCAACTAGCTCAACATATGCCATTGGGGCATTGTCGCCAGCACGGAAACCGCATTTAAGAATGCGAGTGTAGCCGCCTGGACGAGCTTCGTAACGAGGACCAAGCTCGTTGAATAGTTTACCTACAACCTCTTTGTCACCAGTGCGGGCGAAAGCTAGACGGCGGTTTGCAACGCTGTCTTCTTTAGCCATAGTGATTAGAGGCTCGATTACGCGACGTAATTCTTTCGCTTTTGGTAACGTAGTTTTGATCACTTCGTGCTTGACCAAAGAACCGGCCATGTTTTTGAACATAGCTTGACGATGGCTGCTGTTGCGATTCAACTGACGACCACTCTTACGATGGCGCATAGTTTTATCCTTCTCTACAAATCAGTTTGATAAAAACCTGATTAATCTTTTTCAGCGATGCTCTCTGGCGGCCAGTTTTCTAGGCGCATACCTAGAGAAAGACCACGAGATGCTAGAACATCTTTGATTTCAGTTAGCGATTTCTTACCAAGGTTTGGCGTTTTAAGTAGCTCAACCTCAGTGCGCTGTACCAGGTCACCAATGTACTGGATAGCTTCTGCTTTCAAACAGTTTGCAGAACGTACTGTCAGCTCTAGGTCATCTACTGGACGAAGCAGAATCGGATCGAATTCTGGCTTCTCTTCTTTCGCTTCTGGCTCAGACACATCACGTAAGTCTACGAATGCATCTAGCTGTTCAGCTAGGATAGTAGCAGAACGGCGGATCGCTTCTTCAGGATCCAAAGTACCGTTCGTCTCCATGTCGATGATTAGTTTGTCTAGGTCTGTGCGTTGTTCAACACGAGCAGACTCTACACTGTAAGCAATACGTTCAACTGGGCTGTATGAAGCGTCTACTAACAAACGACCAATTGGACGATCATCTTCTTCAGAGGAGCGACGGGTAGAAGCTGGTACATAACCGCGACCCATTTCTACTTTAATGCGCATGCTGATTTCAGCTTCGCCAGTTAAAGTACAAATAACGTGGTCAGGGTTTGTAATTTCTACGTCGCCATCATGCTGAATATCACCAGCAACAACAGGGCCAGCGCCAGATTTCACTAGAGTTAGGGTTGCCTCAGTTTTACCTTCAAGGCGAACCGCTAAACCTTTAAGATTTAGCAAGATTTCAATTACGTCTTCCTGAACACCTTCTTTGGTGCTGTACTCGTGAAGAACGCCGTCAATTTCTACCTCGGTAACTGCACATCCTGGCATAGATGACAGTAAAATACGACGTAGGGCGTTACCTAGAGTATGGCCAAAGCCGCGCTCTAGTGGTTCCAAAGTTACTTTGGCACGAGTAGGAGAAACGTTTTCGATCTCAACTAATCTCGGTTTTAGGAATTCAGTCACAGAACCCACAATGCTTCCTCTTTAGTTAGCTTTACTTAGAGTAAAGTTCGACGATCAACTGTTCGTTAATTTCCGCAGACAGGTCAGTTCTTTCAGGAACGCGCTTGAAAGTGCCTTCCATTTTGCTGCTGTCTACTTCAATCCAGGTTGGCTTCTCACGTTGGTCAGCCAGTTCCAAAGCAGCAACGATACGCGCTTGCTTTTTAGCCTTTTCACGAACAGAAACCACGTCTTCGGCAGAAACGTTAAACGATGGGATGTTCACAACTTGACCATTTACCATGATCGCCTTGTGGCTAACTAGCTGACGTGCTTCAGCACGAGTGCTAGCGAAACCCATACGGTAAACTACGTTATCAAGACGCTGTTCTAAAAGCTGTAGCAAGTTTTCACCTGTGTTGCCTTTTAGACGTGCAGCTTCTTTATAGTAGTTGCGGAATTGCTTTTCCAGTACGCCGTACATACGACGAACTTTTTGTTTTTCACGCAGCTGAACACCGTAGTCAGACAGACGGCCACGACGGGCACCGTGCTGACCAGGCGCTGTATCGATTTTACATTTAGAATCGATTGCGCGAACGCCGCTTTTTAGGAACAGGTCAGTTCCTTCGCGACGGCTAAGTTTGAGTTTTGGACCCAAATATCTTGCCATGATCTTTCTCCAACTGTCCGTCGATTAAACGCGACGTTTTTTCGGTGGACGACAACCGTTGTGAGGAATAGGGGTCACATCGGTAATGTTTGTGATCTTATAACCTGTAGCGTTAAGAGCACGGATCGCAGACTCACGGCCTGGACCTGGACCTTTAACGAAAACTTCAAGGTTCTTAAGACCGTATTCTTGTGCAGCAACACCTGCACGCTCAGCAGCTACCTGTGCAGCAAATGGGGTAGATTTACGTGAACCACGGAAACCTGAACCACCAGATGTCGCCCATGCTAGTGCATTGCCTGAACGGTCTGTAATAGTCACAATTGTGTTGTTGAAAGACGCATGGATATGAGCCATACCGTCTGCAACCTGACGTTTAGCGCGCTTACGCGTGCTACGAGCTGGTGCTTTAGCCATAACTTACTCCCCGTTTACTTCTTAATTGGCTTACGAGGACCTTTACGGGTACGCGCATTAGTTTTAGTGCGCTGACCACGTAGAGGCAAGCTACGACGGTGGCGAATACCACGGAAGCAACCCAGGTCCATCAAACGTTTGATGCTCATAGAGACTTCACGGCGTAGGTCACCTTCAACGGTGAATTTAGCCACTTCGTCACGAAGCTTATCAATAGTAGCTTCGTCTAGCTCTTTGATTTTTGTATTTTCTGCAACACCAGCACCCGCACAAATGCTTTTCGCACGTGTGGGACCAACGCCATAGATCGCTTGGATAGCGATTACAGCATGCTTGTGCTCAGGAATGTTAATGCCAGCGATACGGGCCATTAACAGCACTCCTCTTGTTTATTTGTCGACGACCTAAAAAGCCCGATAGGATACTTACCCGTCGACTAAATTGCAAATTAAGGTTCAAAATACTTTAAAACAAAACTAGCAGAACCAGACAAGTACTATCTAGGTTCTGCTTACTTAGCTTTGCGAATATCTTGTTCCGCTTAGATTAGCCCTGACGCTGCTTATGCTTTGGGTCAGAACTGCAAATTACACGCACAACACCGTTGCGCTTGATAACTTTACAGTTACGGCAAATCTTTTTTACTGATGCACGAACTTTCATTACATCTTTCCCCTTTCTATCAATATTAAGGGGCTAACTTATCGGCCGTAGCCTTTAAGGTTAGCTTTCTTCAGCACAGACTCATATTGACTAGACATCAAATGTGTCTGTACTTGTGCCATAAAGTCCATGATAACTACTACGATAATGAGAAGCGACGTACCACCGAAGTAGAACGGCACATTCCAAGCAATTAGCATGAATTCAGGCACTAAACAAATAAAGGTTATGTACAGTGCGCCAGCCAGTGTAAGGCGAGTCATTACCTTGTCAATGTATCGTGACGTTTGTTCACCCGGGCGGATGCCTGGGATGAACGCGCCAGACTTCTTCAAGTTATCTGCAGTATCACGCGGGTTGAATACCAACGCCGTGTAGAAAAAGCAGAAGAAGATAATCGCAGCTGCGTATAACATCACGTACAGCGGTTGACCAGGAGATAGCATAAGCGCTACATCTTGCAACCACGCTGTTGATTCATTCTGTCCGAACCACCCTGCGATGGTACCCGGGAACAGAATAATGCTAGAAGCAAAGATTGGTGGAATTACACCAGCAATGTTGACTTTCAGCGGTAAATGGGTGCTTTGCGCAGCAAAAACCTGACGGCCTTGCTGACGTTTTGCATAGTTTACCACAATTCTGCGCTGTCCGCGCTCTACAAATACAACTAGGTATGTAAGAGCGATAACAATCACGCCAATCAACAGTAGGAACAACAAGTTAATGTCGCCCTGCCTTGCTTGTTCCGCAGTCTGACCTATCGCTGTTGGCAGACCGGCAACAATACCAGCAAAAATCAATATAGAGATACCGTTACCAATACCTCGTTCGGTAATTTGCTCGCCCAACCACATAAGGAACATAGTTCCTGTGACTAGGCTCACTACTGCCGTAAAGTAGAATCCGAAGCCAGGGTTTATCACCAATCCATTAATCAGGTTAGGCAAACCAGTCGAAATACCAATTGATTGGAAGATAGCCAATACAAGCGTTAAATAACGCGTGTACTGACTAATTTTACGACGGCCTGCTTCGCCTTCTTTTTTAAGCTCCACCATCGGTGGGTGAACCACCGAGAGCAACTGCATGATAATGGATGCAGTAATGTATGGCATAATGCCCAAAGCCAGAACGGATGCACGCTCAAGCGCACCACCAGAGAACATGTTAAACATTTCTACAATGGTGCCTTTTTGTTGCTCGAACAAGTCAGCAAGTACAGCTGGATCGATGCCAGGGATAGGAACGTAAGAACCTAGTCTGAATACAACAATCGCACCAAGTACGAACAACAATCTTGCCTTAAGCTCACTCAAGCCGCTTTTAGCGCCTGAATCCAATCCTGGTTTAGCCATCTAGCTTATTCCTCTACTTTACCGCCAGCAGCTTCAATCGCTTCTTTAGCGCCTTTAGTAACCTTTAACCCGCTTACTGTAACAGCGCGTGAAACTTCACCGCTCTTAACAACTTTAACGAACTGGATTTCTTTCTTAACGATACCAGCTGCTTTTAAAGTCTCAAGAGATGCAGTATCACCATCAACCTTCGCGATTTCAGCAAGAGTTACTTGATCAGTAACAAAGCTCTTGCGTGAAGTGAAACCGAACTTAGGAAGACGACGCTGGATAGGCATCTGACCACCTTCGAATCCTGGCTTAACGCGGCCACCTGAACGGCTTTTTTGACCTTTGTGACCGTGGCCACTCGTTTTACCAAGACCTGAGCCGATACCACGACCAGAACGCTTACCAGTAGGCTTTGAACCTTCGGCTGGAGAAATTGTATTTAAACGCATGTCTTACTCCTCCACTATCTCAACCATGTAATATACACGGTTGATCATGCCACGAACGGCTGGGGTATCTTCCAGTTCACGAACATGGTTGATTTTACGAAGGCCTAAACCTTTAAGCGTAGCTTTGTGCTTTGGCAGACGGCCAATTGCACTTTTAGTTTGCTTTACTTTAATCGTTGCCATGTCTGATTACCCCAAAATTTCTTCTACAGACAATCCACGCTTCGCAGCAACTTTCGCCGGGCTGTTCATTTCTGTCAGCGCGTTGATTGTTGCACGTACAACGTTGATTGGGTTTGTAGAGCCGTAACATTTTGAAAGTACGTTTTGTACACCAGCTACTTCAAGTACTGCACGCATCGCACCACCGGCAATAATACCGGTACCTTCAGATGCTGGCTGCATGTAAACTTTAGAGCCAGAGTGACGACCTTTAATCGGGTGCTGTAACGTGTGACCGTTAAGGTCTACGTCAACCATGTTGCGACGTGCCTTTTCCATTGCTTTTTGGATTGCAGCAGGTACTTCACGTGCCTTACCGTAACCAAAACCAACGCGACCGTTACCGTCACCCACTACTGTCAATGCAGTGAAACTAAAGATACGACCACCTTTAACCACTTTAGATACGCGGTTTACGGCGATCAATTTCTCTAGAAATTCACCATTTTGAACGTCTTGTTTAGCCATTATAAACTCCTAGAACTGAAGACCAGCTTCGCGAGCTGCATCAGCTAATGCTTTAACGCGACCGTGGTATTGGAAACCACTGCGATCGAAAGCCACTGTTTTAATGCCTTTCTCAAGAGCGCGCTCTGCGATTGCTTTACCGACTACCGTCGCTGCTTCAGCGTTACCTGTAGACTTAAGATCTTTTGCAAGATCTTTCTCAACAGTTGAAGCCGCTGCCAACACTTCAGAACCGCATGGAGCGATTAGCTGAGCGTAGATGTGGCGAGGTGTACGGTTAACTACCAAGCGATGCGCGGCCAGTTCACGAATTTTTGCTCGTGCGCGAGTAGCGCGACGAATGCGAGCTGTTTTCTTATCCATCGTATCACCCACCTACTTTTTCTTAGCTTCTTTACGACGTACGTGTTCGTCAGCGTAACGTACACCTTTACCTTTGTAAGGCTCTGGTGGACGGTAACCACGAATGTTCGCCGCAACCTGACCAACCACCTGCTTATCGGCGCCTTTAACGACGATTTCAGTTTGGCTAGGAGTTTCAACCGTAATGCCTTCAGGCATTTCGTATGCTACAGGGTGAGAGAAACCTAGTGTAAGGTTTAGTTTGTTACCTTGTGCTTGTGCACGGTAACCAACACCTAACAACTGAAGTTTTTTCTCAAAACCTTCTGAAACACCTTGAACCATTGCGTTAAGGATAGAGCGCGCAGTACCAGCCTGTGCCCAACCGTCAACAAAGCCTTCACGTGGAAGTGCTTTAAGTTGGTTCTCTTCCTGTGCAACTTCTACAGCGTCGTTGAAAACGCGGGTCAAAGTGCCTTTACTACCTTTAACAGTAACTTCTTGACCAGAGATAGAAACTTCTACACCTGATACAACGTCTACTGGGGCTTTTGCTATACGTGACATTTCAACTCCTCCGTTATGCTACATAACCGATGATCTCACCGCCCATGCCAGCGTTACGCGCTGCACGGTCAGTCATCACACCTTTAGAAGTCGACACGATAGCTACGCCTAAACCACCCATAACCTTTGGAAGCTCATCTTTTTTCTTATAGATGCGCAGACCAGGACGGCTTACACGTTCGATAGTGTCAATTACTTGCTTGCCTTCGAAGTACTTAAGCGTAACTTCTAAAACAGGCTTAACGTCACCAGAAGCAGCGAAGTCAGTAATATAACCTTCAGCTTTCAATACTTCACAGATTGCAACGCGAAGTTTTGAAGAAGGCATAGTTACAGAAACTTTCTGTGCCATCTGGCCGTTACGGATGCGGGTAAACATATCCGCGATAGGATCTTGCATGCTCATTATCAGCTACTCCTTACCAGCTGGCTTTCTTAAGGCCAGGGACTTCACCGCGCATCGCTGCTTCGCGAAGCTTAATACGGCTAAGACCGAATTTGCGTAGGTAACCATGTGGACGACCAGTAACACGACAACGGTTACGTTGACGAGACTTACTAGAGTCACGTGGCAGTTGTTGTAGCTTCAGAACAGCGTCCCAACGCTCATCTTCAGAAGCGTTAACATCGCTGATAATCGCTTTAAGTGCGGCGCGCTTTTCAGCATACTTAGCTACTAGCTTAGTACGCTTAGCTTCACGTGCCTTCATTGATTCTTTTGCCATAACCCTACACCCCTACTTTTTGAATGGGAAGTTAAACGCGTCCAGCAGAGCACGTGCTTCTTCATTTGTATTCGCACTGGTAGTGATAGTGATATCCATACCGCGAACCTTATCCACTTTATCGAAATCGATTTCAGGGAAAATGATTTGCTCACGCACGCCCATGCTGTAGTTACCACGTCCGTCGAATGATTTAGGATTCAAACCACGGAAGTCGCGAACACGTGGGATAGCGATTGAAATCAAACGCTCTAGGAATTCCCACATACGCTCGCCGCGTAGGGTTACTTTACAGCCAATCGGATAACCTTCACGGATTTTAAAACCCGCTACTGATTTTCTAGCAACTGTAACAACAGGCTTCTGACCGGCGATAGCCGTCATGTCAGCTTGAGCATTCTCAAGTACCTTTTTGTCAGCAACTGCTTCACCTAAACCCATGTTTAGAGTGATTTTTTCAATCCGAGGGACTTGCATGACGCTTTTGTATCCGAACTGCTTAGCAAGTTCAGCTACTACTGTTTCTTTATAGAAATCATGCAGTTTCGCCATCGTACTCTCCAATATAATTAAACAAGTTCGCCGTTAGACTTGAAGAAACGTACTTTCTTCTCATCTTCGAAACGGAAACCAACGCGATCTGCTTTGCCCGTTGCCGGGTTAACAATCGCAACATTAGAAACGTGAATAGAAGCTTCTTTCTCAACGATGCCACCAGCTACGCCCAGTTGTGGGTTTGGCTTAGTGTGCTTCTTAACGAGATTAACGCCTTCTACAATTACACGGTTATCAGCAATAAGCACTTTAAGGACTTTGCCTTGTTTGCCTTTGTCTTTACCCGCTAATACGACTACTTCATCATCACGACGAATTTTATTAGCCATTATCGTGACTCCTTATAGTACCTCTGGGGCCAATGAGATGATTTTCATGAAGTTTTCACTTCTCAACTCACGGGTAACCGGGCCAAAGATACGCGTACCAATTGGTTGCTTGTTAGCATTAAGCATAACAGCCGCGTTACCGTCAAAACGAATGGTAGAACCATCTGCACGACGAACGCCTTTTCTAGTACGCACCACCACTGCATTCAGTACGTCACCTTTTTTAACTTTACCGCGAGGAATTGCTTCCTTAACAGTAACTTTGATGATGTCACCGATACCTGCATAACGGCGATGCGAGCCACCAAGAACCTTAATACACTGAACCCTGCGAGCGCCGCTGTTGTCTGCAACGTCCAGGTTAGTTTGCATTTGGATCATGTTAGTGCTCCGCTCTTAAAATTAAGACTCTCCCGAGTCGTTAGTGCTGCTAAAAACAACTGGATGTCGTTGCTTTTATGTACATACCCCCATAAAAAGGGCGCGAAATAATAACAGAAAAGATTGGGAAGTGATAGCGGTAAATTGAATTATTTTTAAACTATGTGCGCAATAAAAAAGCCCCGACTAAAAGTCGGGGCTGATAACCACGTCATAGGTTATCAAGCAGGATCTTTTAGGCGATTTTCATTACTTACAAGCTGCTTACTCAAGTGCCTGTAAAGGCACTCTTTCAACCGGCTTACACCAACAGGTTTTGATATGAAGTCATCCATGCCGGATTTCAAGCATTTTTCTTTGTCGCCGGTTAACGCGTTTGCGGTTAATGCAATTATTGGGATGTCCCGTGCCTTGTCTCCCATTGATCTAATTAGCTTCGTCGCCTCTAATCCATCCATTACAGGCATATGGCAGTCCATCAAAATGATTGTGTAGGGTGACTTTCCTTTTAATGCGCCTTTAACTTTTTCTACTGCCTCTTCACCGTTTTCTGCTAAATCGGCGGTAATACCTATCTCTTTTAGTTGCTCTTTAATGATACTCATGAGGATTTAGGCCCTTCCGGACAGCAAGTAAAAAGGCCAACGTTTTTAGCGTTGACCTTTTAAACTTACGTGAAATACACGCAGATGAAAGTTTTCACCCTTATCAATTAGTATAATAAATATACTAACCGACTAATAAAGCACGTTAATTTCATATCCCGTTGGCGTATCCGCTGGCTCAACAGTAACTATGTAGTTTTCTTCCTCTGTAAAGCCAAACAGCGCGGTTCTATCAAGCAGCACCTGCTCCTCGTTGTCATCTTCGTATACGGCAATCACTTCATAGTAGTCTGACGGCAGCACTTCACTGGTACTTTCAGCAAATTCAAGATTCTGTATATCGTACTCAGCAGTATCAATGGTTTCGTCATTTCTTACCAAGTAGAAGTCTACGTCATCAAAGTCGCTAACTAAGTTGATGAAGTTTACTGTCTTATCGTAGGCCTGAGGCAAACCACTTTCTACAAAGGTTGCTGCGCCTAATTTATTGTTGGTGTTGTAGATAAGAATAGCCTTACTCTCACCCTGATTAAGCGTAATTAGCTTGTTGCTCAGTGACGTTACTGTACCTGATGGGTCGGTTACGGTAACGCGATAATCGCCAT
This sequence comes from Alteromonas sp. MmMcT2-5, assembly GCF_022348315.1. Classification (NCBI taxonomy): domain Bacteria; kingdom Pseudomonadati; phylum Pseudomonadota; class Gammaproteobacteria; order Alteromonadales; family Alteromonadaceae; genus Alteromonas; species Alteromonas sp. MmMcT2-5. Next base: position 21,127 of record NZ_JAKRFB010000040.1, read on the forward strand.
AGCGGATAGTACTAAACTCAGACAACTCGCCCGCCGCGAGTGTAAAACTGACGTCCTCTTCATCAGTATTTCCACCAAAGGTAACCTGAAGCTCTGCATCTTGATTCGTAGAATTGTAAATACGATACTGTGAATCTGCTTCTACATCTGTAAGCGCTGTAACTGATGAAGAGTTAAGAATAGTGTCTACAACTAGCCCTTCTTGAATGGCGCCACTGACATCGCGCAGTGTCATTAGATACTCAGTTTCGTATACAAAATCGATGGTTTGTGATTCAAAGACAACATCGTCACTTCCTGGTTCGGTCAAATAAATCGTGTACTCGCCCTCATCGAAGTATTCACTGTCATCATCTGCATCCCAGAAGTCAAATTCAATCATGTCGCCCGTTGTAACCGTGCCAAGGAAGTTGGCTGCTTCAAACGGGTCGCCAGACTCACTCATGTAGAAATCATAAGAAGATTCATCTACTGCTACCGACAAAGCGAATAGGCGGAAGTGATCTTCCAATGTTTCGCGCTTATAGGAATAGGTAGTAAAAACGGGGTTACTAAAGTCACCACTCATAACAACAATGGCCTTATAACCGGTTTTTAAGTTAACGGTAATCTCGTCAATAAATACTTCTTGGTCGTCTGAATCAGTTCGAATGAACTCGAGTTCTAATTCTCCATCATCCATAGAGTACATTGACGTAGTATCACCAAATTGAGCAGAGCCAAAGCTATCGCCATCAACTTCACGCATTTCTACATTGGCACCGTTAGGCGAAGCGTTGTAAAACTGAATGTAAGCATACGAATAATCTGAGCTACTGCTGCCTGAGCCACCACAAGCGGTAAGCCCAAGCAGTGCAATAAGCCCAATTGCCACTGTTTGGAACCATGTTCCACGAAGCAAAGATTGAGAGGTCAATTGCATAAATTGAATGTCCTTTGAAGTTGTTCTTGGTTGGATAAAGCCTGCGTAAAAGCAAATAGGCACATGTAGAGAGTGCTGATCTTGGCACGCACAATACAGCGATATGGCTATGTGAATAGGGCTTAGTTCGCAGCTTTACGTCAACTTTGCAAAGCTGACCTTTCTTTATGGAAACTTGACATTCAAGCTTCTAAAAGTGCTGGTAACAGGCATAGATGTGCGAATAAACGTAAACAAACCGCGCACAAAACTGAAACAAAAAAAAGCCTGCATAAGCAGGCTTTAACTGTGTCTTAGGGAGACGGGATTACTTACTCATACGAGTATGATAGCGTCACACCGCTGTATGACGAATAAGCGCGAATACCAATGTGCCACGTGCCTGACGCTGGCGCGTCGAATGTACATACTTCGCTGTTGCCATTTTGATAAGGACGACAATCATAGCTATTCGTTTCTGGCTGTGAGCCAAACTTCACGTATAGATCGGCATCACCTGAACCACCAGAGGTACGAATAGTCATCTGCGTTACACCTTCAGGAATCGTCCAAGTGTAGCGATCCCAGTTTCTGCGCGTACCAGAAAGGCCGGTTAGCTGACCTGATACTGGTTCTACGCCAGGCTCAGAGCCGCCACCGCCACCAGTACCGCCACCGGCACAACCGTTGGTGTTAAGGTAGTTGTAGGCATCAGCAAGCTGCATTAAGCCATAACCGTAGAAGTTATCACGACCCGCACTGCCTTTATCTTCTGCCGTTGCATTAAGTGCACTACGAATTTGGTTGTTTGAACACTGCGGGAAGTAACTCCACACTAGTGCTGCACCACCAGCTACGTGTGGCGTCGCCATAGATGTACCGCTGAGTGAAGCGTAGGTATTTGTTGGATAGGTAGACTGAACTGCACTGCCTGGCGCGGCAATTTCAACCTGATCGTTATATTGGCTGTAGCTTGCACGATTTTCGTTTGAGTCTACTGCCGCAACTGACATTACTGCATCATATGAAGCAGGGTAAGACTTCGCACTGTTACCATCGTTACCTGCCGCCGCAACTAACAACATGCCTGCATCTGTGAAGCTCTGCATTGCATTTCGCTCGGTAGTTGACGAACTGCCGCCACCTAAGCTCATGTTAACAACGTTCGAGCCGGCATCCTGACATTGGGTGATAGCATCGATAAGGTCAGATGCGTAAGTCCATTGGCCATTGTCGTTAAAGATTTTAACGATATGCATATCCACGCCAGGATACACACCAACTACACCTTCGTTATTATCGTATGCTGCAATGGTGCCCGCTACGTGGGTACCGTGACCGTTACCATCGTTATACCAGTTACCTACAGCACTATTGTTTGCCTGACCTGTAACGCCATCGTTTGTTCCAGGCAAATCTGGGTGACCCAGGTTGTAACCTGTATCGATGATACATACTTTGCGAGCCGTAGTATCTGACTGTGCAAATTGATTAGCCTGAACCATGGTGTAGCCGTAAGGCGTGGTCTGCGCCATAGGCTTACGACGAACATCCACTTCAATACTTTCTACGTTTGGATTTTTACGAAGCTTGTTCAGCGCAGACTTACTCATTGTAGCCGCTACCATTTTATGCTTCTTAAGCTCTTTCTTAATTGCACCACCTGCTTTTCTTACTTCTGATTTAGCAGACGCAATATCGAAAGGCTTTTTACCTTTTACTTTGGCACTTGAGATTTGACCTTTACCTTTTAATGCACTCACTTCAACCGTTTCACTGGTCATCTCATCTTTGAACTTGATGATGTAACGCTCTTGGTCAGTGGTGACAAGACGATCGACAGTCAATCGCTTACCTAGTGCTTGTTTTAGGGTTTGAGGCTTTTCTTTAACTTTTACCAGACCTTCGCCTGCTGCCATTGCAGAATTACCCATTAAGCCAAGTGATACAGCTAGAGCAGCTGCTGTTAGACATGTGTGTTTCTTATTTAATTTTGAGTTCAAAATTTATTTCCTGTTTTATCTGTCTTATTAACTTCAACACTGTTTTATTCCGTGCTTTGGAAGCTATTTGTTATTAAATGACATACAGGTATAACCATTACCTCATACGAAAAGCTCATCCATGACAACCGACGCAACTGCGTTGCAACGACCTACCCGTTTGTCAGGTATGCAAATAAACGGTATTACCAATTATTTACAGAGCTCATATTAGGCGGCGAATCAGGCTGTTGAGTATGTTGCCTTAACCCTGGTGAGCATTTTTAATACCTTTAAAAATGCACAAAAAAACAACACAACTTATGAAGAGCGCGCCAAATGTGTATTACGAGCAGATTCATGGTAGGAATAAAAAACTATAATTAACATTAATTTCACAAATTCAAATGTAACAAAATATTAAACTCTTTATAAGTTTTACTTAAATATAAAAAAAGCGTGTACCCAAAGGTACACGCTTTTTTAAAAACCAATTGAAAACTCATTAGAGGCTCAATTCTAGCAACTTAGTCTCATAAACTGCGCTGTCTTACGATCTCGTATAAGCACACGCCGGTTGCTACCGACACGTTTAAACTTGTTACGCTGCCAGCCATAGGGAGCTTCACCAACTCATCGCATGTTTCTTTGGTCAGCCTACGCATGCCCTTACCTTCAGCCCCCATTACTAATGCAGTTGGGCCTTTCAGGTCTACATCATAAAGGGTCTTATCGGTTTCACCGGCTGTGCCAACAATCCAAAGGCCTTTATCTTGAAGGTGCTTCAAGGTTCTGGCCAGATTCGTGATTTGAATAAGTGGAACCACTTCAGCTGCACCACAGGCCACCTTTCTTACTGTGCCGTTTAAGCTTGCTGATTTATCTTTCGGTACTACTACCGCGTGCACCCCTGCTCCATCTGCAGTACGCAGGCACGCACCTAAATTATGCGGGTCGGTAACACCGTCTAGTACCAAAATTAAAGGCTGCGCTTCGCTTTCTAAAATTTTGTCTAAGTCAGCTTCATCTAGCACGCGGGCTGGTTTTGCTCTCGCTACCACGCCTTGGTGTTGCTCACCGCTTACTTTGTCATCTAGCGCTTTGCGCTGACAAAACTGAACGGAAATACCGAAACGACGGGCTTGGTTAACAATGTTGGTTAGGCGCTCGTCATTGCGACCTTTCAACACCAACACTTCCATCACACGCTCGGGCTCTTTTTCAAGTACCGACTGCATGGCATGTAAACCGTATAACCATTCTTGCTGCGCCATTTAACGCTTACCTCTTTTATTCAATGACAGTGTTTTGCCGCTACTACCGCTTTTGGCGCTGCCGCGACTTGACGATTTTCCACCGCTACGACTAGACGAGCTTGAGCCGCCTTTGCCTTTGTTCCCTTTTTTATCAGAACGCGAGCCTTTATCAGAGCGTGATTTGTTATCAAAACGAGTAGGTTTATCTGAAGCCTTTTTCGCAGACCTCACTTTTACCTTCTTACCCTTAGTGCCGCGCAGCATAGACTTATCGAGTAATAAATCAATCTTTCTTTCATCAAGGTTGACCGCTGCTACGGTTACTTCAACCGTATCACCCAATCTGAACTGGCGATGGCCCGACTCACCAACCAGCGCTTGTTTTACATCGTCATAGTGATAATAGTCATCATCTAGCGATGTAATGTGTACTAGGCCGTCGATGTGATATTCGGTAAGACGTATAAATAAACCAAAGTTAGTGACCGAGCTGACTACACCTTCAAAGGTGTCGCCGACGTGGTCGAGCATAAACTCGCACTTAAGCCAGTCAGCCACATCACGGGTGGCATCATCGGCGCGGCGCTCTGTCATTGAACACTGCTCGCCTAACTGTTCAATTTCTTCAACGGTGTAGTTTTTCGCGCCACTGACTGCTTTTTTGCCCTGTTGTTTAGCAATAATGCCTTTTAGCGCACGGTGCACGACCAAGTCTGGGTAGCGACGGATAGGTGACGTGAAGTGCGCGTAAGCTTCTAGCGCCAACCCAAAGTGACCTACGTTGTCACCGTCGTAAACCGCTTGCTTCATTGAGCGCAGCAGCATGGTTTGAATTAGTTCTTCGTCCACTCGACCGCGGGTTTTAAGCACCACATCGGTGAATGCGGCAGGCTCGGCATCTTCAACTATGCGATGAGGAATACCGATTTCACTTAAGTAACTGGTAAATGCGGTAAGCCTGTCGGCGTCTGGTTTGTCGTGCACACGGTATAGCGCTGGCGCCTCATGCTTTTCAAGCATAAGAGCCGCACTTACGTTTGCCATGATCATGCACTCTTCAATAAGCTTATGCGCATCGTTACGCACCAGCGGCACAATATTTTCAATCTTGCGCTGGGCGTTGAATACAAACTTCACTTCTTGGGTTTCAAATTCAATCGCTGCACGCTTAGCACGAGCTTTTTTGAGCGCGCGGTACAAGTCGTGAAGATTGCGCAAATGAGGTACATGAGGCTCGTAACGCTGATGAAGTTCTTTGTCGCCCTGAAGAATATTCCACACTTTAGTGTAGGTTAAACGGGCGTGTGAGTTCATGACCGCTTCGTAAAACTGGAATTCTTCTAGTTTGCCATTTGCACTGATGGTCATTTCACACACCATACATAGGCGGTCGACTTCAGGGTTTAATGAACACAAGCCGTTTGACAGCACTTCCGGTAGCATAGGAATTACTTGGTCAGGGAAGTAAACCGAGTTACCGCGCTGCTGCGCTTCATCATCAAGGGCTGAGCCTGTTCTTACATAATGACTTACATCGGCAATGGCTACCCACAGCTGCCAGCCGCCATCGTCTAGCGGTTCACAATATACTGCGTCATCGAAGTCGCGGGCGTCTTCACCATCGATGGTGACCAGCGGAAGCTGGCGTAAATCGATGCGACCTTCTTTGGCTTCATCGGGCACCTGATCGGTAAGCTTTTCCACTTGCTTAGTTACGCCATTTGGCCACTGGTGCGGAATATCAAACGTGCGAAGTGCCATTTCTATTTCCATACCTGGCGCCATATGTTCACCAAGTACTTCAACAATTTTGCCCACCGGACTCATTTTACGGCGTGGACGCTGGGTAAGCTCTACCACAACCACCTGCCCCATTCGAGCACCGTGTGTGCTCTCTGGTGGAATGACAATTTCGTGCTGCAACCGGCTGTCATCTGGCACAACCATGCCAAAACCTTGTTCAACAAAGTAGCGGCCAACAATTGGCTCGCTGCGTGGCTCAATGACTTGCGTAACAAACGCTTCTTTTCTTCCACGGCGATCGGTACCACTAATGCGTGCTTCTACCACATCGTCGTGAAGGAACAAGTTCATTTGCCCAGCACTGATAAATAAATCACCGCTTTTATCTTCAGGACGCAAAAAGCCGTAGCCATCACGGTGACCAATGATTCTGCCTTTAATGAGTTCATCACGGTTTTGGAGAATGTATTTTTTCTGCTTGGTAAATTGCACCTGACCTTCGCGCTCCATGGCACGTAATCGGCGCTGAATTCCAATTCGCGCTTCTTCGTCGAAGGCGTTCACCAAGTTACAGATATCAAGAAACGACAACGGCTTGTCGTGCTCTTTTAATAAACTCATTAAATATTCGCGGCTGGCTACCGGATTTTCGTACTTCTCTTTCTCGCGCTGATAATGCGGATCATCACTCATGTATTTTAAATTTACCTTTCGTATTTTGTTCAACGTGTTTTCGTTTGTGGCTTAGTTCTTCAAAGCCCTGTAGAAAACATAAATATGATTGTTTAGACACACAAACCATTTTTGGTTCATGTGGTTATTTGCTGCACAGTATAACAGTATTTACGGCAAAAGATTGTCCGTTATTGGCTTACATCGTTTAGCAAACTATTTTGCTACGAGCGGGGGCCTACCACTTTGAATAGCAGATTTTCAGTAGCGAAGAATAGAAAATCTGTAGCTAAGTCAGCACATATGAAAGTTATAGCAACAATTTTGTAGACTGAGATACTTGCTAGTAGATTGACTTTAAATTGGGTTTGCTGTTTGCGGTTCTATATAGGTCGTATGCAACCTGATAATGCATCCATGCTTGGGCACTAATACCGCTCACAGCTTCGAGCTTACGAGCAAGCTCAATGGTTAAATTCGAATGCCCGTTAACAAACCTTGATAAATGTTTTGTTGAGATACTTAAACACTGTGCAATCTCATTTTGCTTCAGCGATGACTTTGACATGCACCTGCGTTTAAATACTTCACCAGGATGAGGCCTTTTTAGATGTTCAGGCCTTGATACTCGCTCTCCAGTATCGATTAGTGCTTTGCCCCGGTCACTATTGTATTCAATACCTATGTGCATACTGTGTTTCATGGGTTGTATTCTCTGTAATCAAGGCTGAAACAATCGCCATCATTAAAAAAACATGTTACCGCTCCACACGGTTCTACGTTATTAACTGTAACCGTTACATACCAAAGAGCGCTTCCTTCAGCTTTTATTGCACCAATATCTGTCAAATCAGAAACTTGTGATGCAGCATCTAAGTCAAATAACGCGTCCCAAACCTTGTGACGATATGCTACAGGAAGCCATTCATCATCATCACTCTGCCACATTGTAAGGAGCTTATCGTGGACAAAACTTATTATTGCCAATGGAACTCCAATTAAGATTACCATAGAGGTAATTTTTTCTCAAAAACATGTACACATTTTACCCAGTTATCAATGCAGCAACTTCGATCTAAAGTCCTGTTCTAGTTTCATCACAGCCTGACATCTGTATGTCACAAACACTCAGTATAAAAATGGGTTTTCGTTTTTGTTGCATGAGCGTTCAACAAAACAATGACATCACTAGTTACCTTACAAACCTTATAAAGAGCAGGCATATGGATAGAAGATCGTTTATAAAGCTGTCGTCATTCGCAGGTGCGAGCGTGGCAGTGTCTACAGGGCTAGCGGGCTGCACAGTGAGCAATTCAGCAAATAGCCAACCTCAAACTAACGCTACCTTTACTCATGGTGTGGCCAGTGGCGACCCGTTAAAAGACGCCGTTATTATCTGGACGCGCGCCGTGCCAGATTCTGGTGCAGGCTCAGGCTCAAAGTCAGGTGTAGCTAAGGCCGATATTTTATGGGAAATGGCAAGCGATGCTGATTTTGCCAACGTGGTAAGTAGCGGTATTGTTGAAGCGAAAGCAATCCATGATTTTACCGTAAAAGTGGACGTAGCAGGTCTTAGTCCAGCTCGTCGTTACTTTTACCGTTTCAAAAGCGCTAATAATACAAGCCCTGTTGGAGAAACCCGTACGCTACCTGAAGTCGATGTGTCTAACGTCACGTTCGGCATATTTTCTTGTTCCAACTACCCCGCTGGCTTTTTCACGCCTTACATGGAAGCAGCGAAAGACGACAACATCGACTATGTATTACACCTTGGTGACTACATTTATGAGTACGATGGCGAAGGTTACGCAACTGAGCACGCCAAGGAAATTGGCAGAACCTATGCGCCTGATAACGACACCGAGCTTTACACCCTCACTGACTATCGCAACCGCTATGCGCTGTATCGCACGGATGAAGGCTTGCTGTCGTTACATCAAAATAAGCCTTTTATTGTTGTGTGGGATGATCATGAAATTACTAACGACACCTATAAAGACGGTGCTGAGAATCACCAAGCGGATGAAGGAGATTTTTATGCCCGTCGTGCAGCGGCAGTTCAAGCTTATTATGAATGGCTACCCATTCGCCCACCTTTTGGCACCGAGCGCTTAGAAATTTATCGTCAGTTTACTTTTGGTAAACTTCTTGACTTATACATGCTCGACACCCGCGTTCTTGCCCGCGACAAACAGCTTGAATACGCCAACTATCGCGATGCTGAAACTAAAACGTTTGACCAAGCACGCTTTATGAAAGACATCGGCAACCCGAACCGCGGTTTACTCGGTGAAACCCAACGCAACTGGCTCCATTCGTCTATGCAGCAAAGCCAGGCTAAATGGCAGGTGTTAGGGCAACAGCTATTAATAGGCCGCATGCTTTTCCCTGTATCTATTTTTAATGGCGTTGAACGCAAAGCAATACCTGATCATGTACATAGGCTCGCGAATATCAAACGCAAACAAAAGCAAGGTGGTGCACTTAGTGAGCAAGAGTTTGCGCTTATCAATACCGTAATGCCTTACAACTTAGACGCATGGGATGGCTACCCTGTTGAGCGGGAACAGGTGCTGATGCAGCTTAAGTCCATCGGCAAGCCAGTTATTGCCCTTGCAGGTGATACACATAACGCTTGGCACAATAAATTAACCCTTAAAGATGGTACAGAGGTAGGGGTTGAGCTTGCCACACCAGGCGTGACGTCACCCGGTATGGAACATTACCTGAGCATGGGGGATGAAAAAGCTAAAACCCTTGCAGACGACCTACCGCTTCTTATAGAAGACTTGCAGTACTGTAATCTTCACCAGCGCGGGTTCATGACTTTAACCGTTAGCCAAGATAGCGCAAAAGCAACGTGGCACTATGTGGATGCAATTTTAACCAAAGCTGGAAAAGTAGTTAACACGCATAGCTATGAGATTAAGGCATAGCGTTCTACAAATTTATAAGTGTGTATAGGCTCTAGCCTATGCACGTTATTTATAAAGTTAAAGGCTACAAACGCTACCTTACAAGTCTCACAACGAGCTTAGTGCTTTCCACAAATAGTTTGTTTTTAATCTGCGTTGGGCCATTGCTGAGCATCATGAAGAACACGTAGTATTTCGATGCAATTTGTAGTGATGTTTTCTCGATATATAACGATAAACGGCAGGCCATTAATTACAAGTTCACGCGTATTCTTCAATCGGCCATGACGGCCTGCTCTAGGATGTTCTGATAAGACTAGGTGCGAACTATCAATAATGTTCATTATAACGTCGATAGCTACAGAGGGGCTATTTTCTTGAGCAATATGAGCTTCAATTTTCTCTAAATCGGTACCTGCAAGGTCAGTCCATTTGAGCTGCACGCTTAGCCTCCCATTTAGTTTTGACATCAGTATGGTCGGTCAAACGTCCCTCATCAGCGGCTTTCACTCCTTTTTCCACCTCTTGGATAAACCACTCTTCGCGAGCAACATACTGCTTGATGGCTTCGGCCATCAGCCACGCCTTAGGTCTATCCATCGCCTTAGCCATTTCGCCTACACGTGCAAGTGTTTCGTCATCTAATCTTACTGAGGTAGCTTTTAAAGGCATGTAGATTCTCCGAGGTTCTTTGAGAATCTTTATTGTAGCTGCACTAGCATTAAATGTCTTCTTTTGCTTTTCATCACCAAAGACAGAGTGCAAGACGTTATAGTTAAATCGCACCGAATAAAATCAGAGTCTCTGATACTCCTTCTTGTGACCCATACAATTTAAGTTACGTCCTATTCCCATCAAGATAGGGGCATATTGACGGGAATAGGTACTCTCTTATTCTTTACTTCTAAAACTCATAATAAACACGCACACCAGCAATGCGTGGCATCCCGCGTACGAAGGTAGGAATACCTAATCCACCGCCCGTATTACCAGCATCAATCAAGAATTCTTTATCAAACAGGTTGTTCACGTAAAACTCATAGGCAAACTTGCTGTTGTCTTGAAGCAGCTTCACCGATACATCAGTCAGTGAGTAAGTATCTTGAGAAAGACCAGGGTAATTGCTGCTTTCAAAAAACACTTCTGACTGGAAGCTGGTAAGCCAGTTAACATCAATGTCAAAACTGTCCATATTGAATACTTTGTTGATGTTTATCGCGCCGCTAACTTCTGGCGCTAAGCGGAACTTATTGCCACCGTATTGGAACTCAGATCCATCAGCAGTATTGTCTGCAAATTCAGCGTCAAGGAAACCAAGGCTTGCTGTTAGCGTCAGCGTCTCGCTGTAGTTATAGGTCGCCATGCCTTCAATACCCGACATGGTCGAGTCGCCTACCGTTACAGTAATAGACTGTAAGGTTTCTGCGTCGGTAAAGCTTTGCTGATAATCGCTGTATTCGTAGGTGAAAATAGCACCTGAGAACAGGAAGTTCGCGCTTTGGTATTTAATACCTAAATCGTAACTGTCTACTATTTCAGGTTTAGTCACATTAACGCCACCTGCATTAGCATCCACAACTGGTGAACGTCGTCCCCTAGCGTAGTTCGCGTATACGTTCCAGTTGTTATTAACATCATAGCTTACGGCAAAGCGCGGCAGGGTATCGTCAAAATCGCGCTCGGCATCGAACGTAAATGCACCATCTGCAGTAGTATAAGTATTACGGGTATAACGTGTTTCGTCGATATAGCGCACGCCAGCAGTAATGTTGATGTCGTCGGTAACAAAATACGACACCTCAGCAACATAAGACGCTATATCAAGTTCAGCTTCAAATATAAACGGCCCTTGTATCATAATAGGCGGCAGTGCAGGGTTAGAAATAGGAGAGCCATCTTCATTAAACAGTTGCGACACTAACATCGCACGCAGTGCTTCTATTTCTTCTAACGATGCGTCAGTAGCGATATTCTGATTTAGCGGAATATTTGAGGTGGCCTCAAGCTGTGCTTTAACCGCATCAAAGGTACCACGTACAAATGGGTCGACCATTACATAATAGGGCAAAATAGAGTCGTCTTGAGTAATAGACGCACCTACAAACGCGGCCAATTTATCACCCGAGTCATACACTAAACGCATTGACGCACCTTTAAGCGTAGCATCGTTATCAAAGTAAGCATCTTGAATTCTAAGTGCTGATCCATCAGCATCGAAACCTTCGCTTACTTCTACATCTTTATAGTATGCGTCGGCATGCAGACTGAGCATTTGGTTGAAATCGTAGTTTACGGTTAAGTCATAAGCTTGAAGCATTCGTTCAATGCCTAGTTCACTGCCTAAACTAAATTCGGCATCAGTAAAAGGGCTAGTATCTCCGCCATTGGGGGCGATAGAGCCTGATTTGAAGGCAATGCCCGGCTGGTCGTTATACTCCATGGCTGCGCGCGCAATGATTTCAAGCTGATCGTAATTCGCTCACCATGTTGCACGTAGTGCTTGTACTGAAACACCCTGAAGATCTTCGCTGTTGCACGGCACTTCTTCACCAAGATGGTTGTACATATTTGCATTACCGTAATAGGAGTCAGCGCTACAGGCATTGTTTTCTACAATGCCGTCCATTTCGCGATAAAGACCTGCTATACGAAAACTGTGGTTGTCGTTAATAGGCTGGTTATACATGAATTCAAGTTCTTGCCCTTGCTCTGAGTTATAACCAACCTGTACCTTGCCTTCTTGTTCGAAGGTGGGAAGATTAGAATGAATACTTACCGCACCATTGGCTGCCGCCACACCAAACAAGGTTGGCTGGGGGCCTTTTAAAACCTCTACGCGCGCAATATCAAAAAGCGCGACGCTGGCTACCGTCTTTTTACTGATATCAAAGCCATCTTGATATACAGAGATGCGAGGCGTTGCCGACACCGAAGATACGTCGTCAGTCACGCCTCGAATATTAAAGGACGGTAAGCTTACAGCCTGCTCTTGAATTTGAACGTTAGGTAAAATTCGAGAAAGCTCATCAAGTTCCATGATATTGGTGCGCTCTAAGAACTCGCTACCTATTACATCCATAGTAACAGGCACATCCATAACGGACTGCTCACGCATTTGTGCGGTTACCGTAATCTCTTCTATATAGTTATGTTCGTTTTCTGTGTCGGGCGCTAGTTCTTGTGCAATTGCGGCGCTTGATAGCGCAAATGCAATTGTTGTGGCAAGCAGAGAGCGTGGATAAACCGTTCGTGGGTACAGAGGACGCATCAAATCATTCCTTTTGTGTGCTTATTGGGTGTTTTATGTATTTTTTAAACATTTCGCCGACAGATTGGCGACATTGCCTAGTGTTTAGAAATATCAAAGCCCAAAAATGTAGAATGCTTTTGAGACGGTTCGATGAACTATCCGTGACATGTCGGAGGCAATTTTGTGACAAGTATTCTGTGCCCCGTTTATGAAACCAAACAGAACTCAATTCTGTACAACAAAGCTGTGCAACCTCTATGCACAAAAGAACAATGTCAGTACAATATTTAAGTAGGATAGAAATAACTTTTAAATAAAAAGCGAAACGGAGACTGCAATGAAAAAACTAATGATGGCTACTGCTATTGGCGCCGCGACCTTATTAAGCGCATGTAGTGCAGAGCACGGCACCACTCAGTGTACTACTGCGCCGGAAGCTGAATGGCAAAACCAAGATGCGTTTCAGGCTCAGCTGTTAGCGCAAGGCTACAAAATCAACGAATTTAAAGTGACAGGCGGTAACTGCTACGAAATCTACGGCTTCGATAAAGAAGAGAACAAAGTAGAGATTTACTTTAACCCTGTTGATGGCAGCATTGTTAAAAAAGAAATGCACTAAATTCTGTTTAGCAAACGGTTCATCGAACGCTTGCTTTAAAACTTGATAAAAACGCTGCAAACTATTGCAGCGTTTTTGTTTTACCCTGAGAAAGTCACGTAATGCACAAAGCTAAAGACACGGGTTCAGATATTTATGTTTGGGATTGGGTAGTGCGCGTATGCCACTGGGGCATTGTTGCAAGTTTTATCACCAACTACTTTATTGTAGAGCCAGGCCGGCTTTTTCATGAAATCGCGGGCTATGTGGGCGTAGCGCTTATATCTATACGCGTTGCTTGGGGCTTACGTTCAGCTAATCCCAACAAGAAGGGCTCCACAGATTACGCTTGCTTCTCCACTATTTCGCTAAGCAAGCAGGCCTTTAGAGAACATCTTCAGCACTTAAAGCATAAACAAATCCCACGTACTCATGGCCACAATCCTTTTGGCTGGCTTATGGTGATGGCAGTTATTGCCCTTTTGCTTGGGTTAGGTATTACCGGTTTTATGATGGAAGAAATAGACGCACTGTTTGGGAATAGCACGCTGGAATGGATACACAGTATTATGGCTGATGTATTGTACGGCTGTGTGTTGGTGCATATTGCTTCCGTATTTGCTGTACAACGTATGGGTAATATTCAGTTAGTTCGCCCTATGCTTACTGGCTGGCGTAAGCGTTAAGCCTACGTAAAGACATAGATGTGCTACGGACATAAATACACTTTTGCCGAAGCTGGCTTGTTGTGTTTGCCAGCCTTTCTGCCCTTAAGATTTTAGTTGTCTGCAGGTGTTCGATATCACCTCGCCGCTTGTGGCTTTTAACTATCCAACGGCCGCTTTGCCTCTCGCACGGCTTTCGGGTGCATTAATTTTTCTAAGCGAGCGAGGTAAGACGCAATTTGCTGATGCTGCTTTTTATCGTTGGTAACCGAGTTATAAAGCCAGTGGTATGCGTCTTCATAATCGTAAGGACTGCCATAACCGTCCAAAAACAACTCAACCAAGTGAATTTGCGCTTTTAGGTTTTTAAGCGCAGCGGCTTCACGCAAATACACTACGGCGCGAGATTTATCCTGCTGCACAAGCGTGCCCTTTGCATAGTAACGCCCCAATTGCTCTAGTGCTGCTGGCAAACCTTGATTCGCGGCATCTTCCATGTAGCCAATACCACGGGCAGGTTCAGCGTCTACGCACACGCCCCACGCCAGCATATCTCCCCATAAAAACTGGTAGGCCGGTACTTTCAAGACGTTTGCACGCGCTTCAATGTCTTGCACTAATTGGCATCGATCAGCCACGACTTTGTTTAAATGCGTATTAGCATTAATCATATCGATTAAGGCATCTTGGCTGTAAAGCTGAACTGCGCGAAGCTCTTCAATCGTTTCCCCTTCAAGAGAATGAGCGGAAAAGCCCGTGACAGTCGCGCAGATAAATAAGGCTGTGTGTAGAATACGTTTCATAGCAAAAGAGTATGTGTTGATTACAATGTCTTAGTTAAGGTATCGACTAATTATAGATTATCTTAACCAAGACATGCTTTTATTTACGAATGGACACATGAGCGTCTGCGGCCAGCTAATATCTGCTTTCAACTTTATGCTGACCACCTGCATTTAACCGTACGCCAGCATCTTGCTTTTAGTGGCTACTTTTTCGTGGGCACATGGCCGATTGGATATGGCGGGCGTGATCGGCTAGGTCAATACCTAAATCAGTTAGGTAACCACCGTCTGGCTGGGTGATTAGGCCTTTAGAGTATAGCCTGGATGCTGCGTTCACCATGCTTTGGCTGGCATCGTGATGAATTTTTAAACCTTGAAGTAGGCTGTCTGTTGGAAACTTCAGTAACAAATTTAATTCGTCTAACATGTCCTGATCGAATGAACTCATGTAACCACCTTAGGCAAAAGGGTTAGTAGGGATTTAGCACGCTGGCCACTGTAAAACACCTCAGCAAAGCGCTATGGTAAAAATCTATACCGAAACGCACACACCAAAGCACTATTAGCCCTAGATTTGTTAATATTTTTAACGCTTTCTTATATCACACCCAAATGGCACCTCTGTAAAGCGTAATTTATCTGTAAAACGTTTAATCGTGTAAACACTGCGCTTACTGATCGGACTTTGCCGCTAAATAGTATATTCTTGCCATAAATTGAGTTTGTGGATGCACCTGCACTGATGAAGTACAAAGATTTACGCGACTTTATTCGCCAGCTAGAAGCTAAAGGTGAATTGGTACGCATTACCCAGCCCATTGATACCGACCTTGAAATGACAGAAATTGCCGACAGGACGTTGCGTGCCGGCGGCCCTGCACTGTTATTTGAGAACCCTAAAAATCACGACATGCCCGTATTGGCAAATTTGTTTGGTACACCAGAGCGCGTAGCTATGGGCATGGGTCAAGAGTCTGTTGAAGCACTGCGTGAAGTAGGCAAGCTACTGGCTTATTTGAAAGAGCCAGAGCCGCCTAAAGGGCTGAAAGATCTCTGGGAGAAGCTGCCAGTATTTAAGCAGGTGCTTAATATGCCTGCCAAAGTACTTAAGAAAGCCCCGTGTCAGGAAGTGGTGCTTACCGGTGACGACGTAGATTTATCAAAAATTCCGGTACAGCGCTGCTGGCCGGGTGACGCTGCACCTTTGGTAACATGGGGTTTGAGTGTTACCAAAGGGCCGCATAAGAAGCGTCAGAATCTGGGCATTTACCGTCAGCAGGTTATCGGCAAAAACAAACTTATAATGCGCTGGTTATCACACCGTGGTGGCGCCCTTGATTTTCGTGAGTGGTGTCAAACACACCCAGGCGAACCCTACCCGGTATCTGTGGCATTGGGCGCAGACCCCGCTACTATATTAGGTGCGGTTACTCCTGTTCCAGATACCCTTTCTGAATATGCTTTTGCGGGCCTACTGCGTGGTGACAAAACTGAAGTAGTTAAGTCTATTAGTAATGACTTACAAGTACCTGCCAGTGCCGAGATTGTGCTTGAAGGTTATATTGCACAAGATGAAACTGCGCCTGAAGGTCCATACGGCGATCACACCGGGTATTACAATGAAGTCGATGACTTCCCAGTGTTTACGGTAACGCATATTACCCATCGTAAAGATCCTATCTATCATTCAACCTATACTGGGCGTCCACCCGATGAGCCAGCTATTTTAGGTGTTGCGCTAAACGAAGTGTTTGTGCCTATTTTGCAAAAGCAGTTCCCTGAAATTGTCGACTTCTACTTACCGCCTGAAGGATGCTCTTATCGTATGGCAGTAGTGACGATGAAGAAACAGTATCCTGGGCATGCGAAACGGGTGATGATGGGTGTGTGGTCGTTCTTGCGCCAGTTCATGTACACCAAATTTGTGATAGTGTGCGATGACGACGTTAACGCGCGTGACTGGAACGATGTTATTTGGGCCATCACCACCCGTATGGACCCAGCCCGCGACACGGTAATGATAGAAAATACGCCTATCGACTACTTGGATTTTGCGTCCCCCGTTTCAGGGCTAGGTTCTAAAATGGGAATGGACGCCACCAATAAAATGCCGGGTGAGACCGACCGAGAATGGGGCGTACCTATTGTGATGGACGAAGACGTTAAAAAACGCGTTGATGATATTTGGGACAGTCTTGGTATTATGTAGCGACTATTTTTAGCGCTATTTATTTTGTATTGAAGCATGCGCTTTTCTTAAGCGCATGAAAAGGCGACACGCTAAGCAAGAAGGTTAGAAGAGAATACATGTCAGAAATTAAGTGTAAGGTTGCAAGCATCACGCCTTTAACCGAAGTGGTTCAAAAAGTCGAATTAACGCCAGAAAGCCCTGTTGAGTTTAAAGCGGGTCAGTACGCCATGGTGGTAATGGGCGAAAAAGATATGCGTCCATTTTCTATTGCCAATGCCGCATTTGATAATAGCCGCATTGAATTACACATTGGCGCAGAGCCTGGCAACAGCTACGCTGGTGAAGTGCTAGAGCGCATGCGTGCGGATGGCGAAATTACCGTAAACGTAGGTAATGGCAATGCCTTTTTGCAAAGTAATGGCCTGCCTATGGTGCTTATTGCTGGTGGTACTGGCTTCTCATATACCTACTCTATTCTGCAAGAGCATCTTAACAGCGGTGATAAGACACCACTTACCCTTTATTGGGGTGGAAAACGCGCGGCTGATTTGTATTTAGCTGACAAGCTTACTGAGCTCGCTGAAGCTAACGATCACTTCACTTTTGTGCCGGTTGTAGAGTTTGCATGCGACGAATGGAAAGGCAGAACGGGCTGGGTACACCATGCGGTAATGGCAGACCACGCTGACTTTGCCAATATTCAGGTTTACGTTGCAGGTCGTTTTGAAATGGCCAAAGTTGTACGCGATGATTTTACACAACGCGGCTTAAAAGTTGAGAACCTGTTTGGCGACGCGTTTGCGTTTATTTAAGCGCTAGCGTAAACCCATATTCTGAAAGCCGGCGAATGCCGGCTTTTTTGTTTTTTTAAAGTCATTTTTCATTCCCAGCGTCTTACTCCTTTTTTCAATCGCGATGCCTTGCGATGACCAACCATTAAACACGTTTACTCCAATTGTAGCTTTGCCACGTATTCGTTATGGTGAAAAAATAAAAAGGGTATACGGATTTAATGGTTGATGGGGCACCTTCACCCCATCAATCTGATACCACCCTCAGATGGTTGATAGATCGACTCCGTAGTTGAGTTCCTCTGCGAAGTCCGGCAGTCCGTAACCGATGGTTTTCTTGTAGAAAGGAGAGACCTTCGCAGTCGGTGCCTTCTTCTTGTGCTTCGTGGTGTAGAGCATTCGTGCCCGCATCACCTCGAAGGAGTAACCGCGCCCTTCACGGTTCTTGTCCTTGGCCAGTCGGTTGATGGACTCCGTGTAAGCGTTGGTGACGGGCATGTCCGTCTCGAAGTAGGTCATGGTCTCTTCGCGCCAGTTTCCCACTGCCCTGACCAGATCGCTCCAGACTTCCTTTTGGCCCTTCGGGATGGTGGCTATCCACTCGTCCAGGGCGGCTTCTGCCTGGAGCCGTGTGGTGGCGTCCCAGATGCCGTAGAAGCGCTCCTTGTGCTCGTAGGCGGCCAGCAGTTGCGGGAACGCGCCTGTCCAGGTCTCCATGATGAGGCGCTCCCGGTCTGAGACTTCGTGAGCGCGTTTCAGCAGGATTTTCCGGTCTCCCTTGAGAGTCCGACTCTGGGACGGTTTCAGCTCCTTTCTGAGGCCCTTGCGCACTCTCTCTAGGGCATCGTTGGCCATGCGCACCACATGGAACTTATCGACCACGATACGGGCCTGGGGCAGCACAGCCTTGACCGCTGCCCGGTAGGGGTTCCACATGTCCATGCTGACGATCTCGACCTTCTGCCGGTCTTTCAGCTTCATCAGGTAGTTGGTCACCACGTCCTGGCGGCGGGTGGCCAGCAGGTCGAGCAGGGTTCGCTCCTCAATGTTGGTCAGAATGCAGCGGTAGCGCTTGTTCAGGTAT
>NZ_JAKRFB010000005.1:0-101251 GCF_022348315.1 Alteromonas sp. MmMcT2-5
GATTGATCTGATCACCAAACGTCATGAATGTTCCTATCTTTTTTATCTTATTGATATCGCAATATTATTTGTGGGGATACCTCAGACTCTGACCCCAATTTTATACGTGGGAGTTATCTTCTAGTACGTTTTGGCGCATGGATTCACATGGGCTTTGACAAACCGGTCTCCCAACCACTTTAGCTGGAACACCCACCACAGTAACGTGAGCTGGAACACTATTAAGTACAACGCTACCTGCGCCTACTTTTGAGCCTTCACCTATCTCAATATTTCCAAGGATCTTGGCGCCAGCGCCGATTAACACGCCTTGGCGAATTTTAGGGTGACGGTCGCCCGACTCGTTACCGGTACCACCTAATGTAACGCTCTGCAAAATAGATACGTTGTCTTCAACTACTGCAGTTTCGCCCACTACAATGCCAGTTGCGTGGTCAAACATGACGCCTTTACCAATACGCGCAGCAGGGTGGATATCTACACCAAAGCTTGCCGAGTTGCGGCTTTGTAAGAATAAAGCAAGCTGATGACGCCCATGAACCCAAAGGTAATGCGCCATGCGATGTACTTGCACAGCATGAAAACCTTTAAAGTGAAGTAAGGGAGTGAGGTAATCGTTGACCGCCGCATCCCGCGCCTTAATCGCTAGAATGTCAGCAATAGCCGCTTCGCTGATGCCAGGCTCAAGTAAGTAAGCTTCATCGAAAACTTCACGAATGGCGAGCGCAGGCATGACGTCGTCTGCCATTTTGTTCGACAGAATAAAGCTTAGCGACGATTCAAAGTTGTGATGTGCAAGAACACTGGCATGCACATAGCTAGACAGCAAAGGCTCTTTTTCAGCAACAACTTGCGCTTCTTGTTTCAGCGTAGACCAAAAATCGATGGGCGTAGTAAGTGCGGTCATGAGCAAGTCCCGTTTTATAAAAATGCTGTGTTCTATCAGAAAATTGGGTAAGCAATCTAAACTTGTTCCTTGCTGTGCATATCTATGCTGACAAAAGGGAACGCGTAAAAGTTTACCTGAGTTTGATGTGATGCAATACCGATGTGATACCGACCAAGCGCATAATTCGATCAATTTATCGAATTAATTCGTTATAGCTAATAACCGTATCGTACATGTATACATCGTTAAAGCACTCTGCTCTCTCGCTGCGTCTAACTGAGTGCTTCCATTAATTTAATAGAATGTTCAGAGCGCTCGTATCTTTCATTAACTAATACTTAAAATCATAATTGCACACGAACGTATAATGCCGTTGAAGTTTATCTTCACTGGGAAAAACTGGACTGTATAAATCAACAGGCAGGTGGCATAATAGCGCGCTGCTGAATGTATAACACTATCAACTAACAGGTACCACACTATGGATGTATCTCGACTGCTAGACGAGCTAAACGACAAACAGCGTGAAGCAGTAGCAGCCCCACTATCTAACGCCCTAGTTTTGGCTGGCGCGGGCAGTGGTAAAACCCGCGTATTAGTGCATCGCATTGCGTGGTTAATGGAAGTCGAAAACATCGCCCCTTTTTCTATTTTGGCAGTAACCTTTACCAATAAAGCAGCCAAAGAAATGCGCGGCCGAATAGAGTCGTTGATGGGTCGCAGCCTGCACAATATGTGGATTGGTACCTTCCACGGGCTTGCGCATCGCTTACTACGTGCGCACCATGCAGAAGCCAACTTGCCTGAGAATTTTCAGATAATTGATTCGGACGATCAATATCGACTTATTCGCCGCATTCTGAAGGCCATGAACCTGGACGAAAAGCATTGGGCGCCTCGTCAAATTCAGTGGTACATAAATGGCAACAAAGACGAAGGCTTGCGCCCTCAGCACATTGAAACCCACGGCGATCATATTCAAAAGACCATGCGCGAAGTCTATGCGGCATATCAAGACGCTTGTGACCGTTCAGGCTTGGTAGATTTTGCTGAACTGTTGCTACGCGCACATGAATTATGGGCTAAAAACCCAGAAGTATTAGCCCACTATCAACGTCGTTTCCGTGCAGTGTTGGTAGACGAATTCCAAGATACCAACAATATCCAATATGCATGGCTTCGTATGCTGTGTAGTGGTGGTAATAATAACATTATGATTGTTGGCGACGACGATCAGTCTATTTACGGCTGGCGCGGCGCAAACGTAGATAATATTCAGCACTTCCTGAAAGACTTCAACGAGCCTACTACTATTCGCCTTGAGCAGAATTACCGCTCTACAGGAAACATTCTTAAAGCGGCGAACACGGTTATCGACAACAATACGGGCCGTTTAGGGAAAGAGCTTTGGACGGAAGACGCGCAAGGCGAGCTGATTTCTGTATATGCGGGTTTCAACGAGCTAGATGAAGCGCGCTTTATTGTTTCGAAAATCAAAGATTGGCTTAATCAAGGCAACGCCCTTACAGATACCGCCATTCTTTATCGAAACAACGCCCAGTCTCGAGTACTGGAAGAAGCCTTGCTACACGAAGGGCTGGCGTATCGCATATACGGCGGTCTGCGCTTCTTCGAACGCCAAGAAATTAAAGACGCCCTTGGCTATATGCGTATGGTGAGCCACCCGCACGACGATGCAGCTTTCGAGCGTGTAGTAAACACCCCAAGTCGCGGTATTGGTGAGAAAACCTTATCGCAAGTGCGCGACACCGCACGAATGCACAACTGTTCAATGTGGCAGGCGTGTCAGTTGCTCATTAATGAAGGTGGCTTTAAAGGCCGCGCGCTAAACGCTATGCAAAGCTTCGTGTTGCTAATTACTGAGCTAGAGCAATCCACGTTAGATGAGCCCCTTGACCAACAAGCCGATAAAGCTATTCGCCAGTCTGGTCTGTACGCCATGTACCAAGCAGAGCGCGGAGAAAAGGCCCAAGCACGACTAGAAAACTTGGAAGAATTGGTTACTGCATGTAAAACCTTTATCGTGCCTGAAGAAGCCGAAGAAATGTCTCCTCTAGCAGCCTTTCTAGCCCATGCGTCGCTGGAAGCGGGTGAAACCCAGGCGGATAAAGACCAGGATGCCGTGCAGATGATGACCATACACACCGCCAAAGGCCTTGAATTTCCGCTGGTATTCTTAGCAGGTGTAGAGGAAGGTATGTTCCCTAGCCAAATGACTAACGACGAGCCAGGTCGAATGGAAGAGGAACGCAGACTTTGCTATGTTGGTATGACCAGAGCAATGCAAAAGTTGTATATTACTTACGCAGAAAGTCGTCGACTCTATGGCCAAGATAAGTATCATACTGCTTCTCGATTTATTCGCGAAATGCCAGCAGACTGCGTTGAAGAGGTTAGGCTGAAATCGACTATTTCGCGGCCCGTGCACAACCGCTTTAGCCAAGCGACGTCGCACGCCAGTTTTGAAGAAACGGGCTTTAGTTTAGGTGAGCGAGTTGTACACCGTAAATTTGGCGAAGGGATCGTACTTAACTACGAAGGGAGTGGTGAGCACGGTCGAGTTCAAGTAAACTTCGACGAATTTGGCAGCAAATGGCTGGTACTTGCTTACGCAAAGCTGGAGAAAGCGTAACATTATTAATAGGCAAGGTAGCCTAAACCTAAGTTGAAATGTATGCAGCAACACGTGCTGATCATCGAAAATGGTGAAGGCAACCTTGAACTTATAGCGAAATTAGTACGCCGGGCAGGCCTTACCCCCGTTGGCGCAACGTCGCTGACAGAAGGCAAAGCACGGTTTTCGCAAAATATGCCGGAAACCTTTCTGTGTGCTATTGTGGCATACTCTCTTCCCGATGCACCAAAAGGCGAAGCCATCGACTGTACGGTTGAGTCTTTCATTCCCACCATTGCTACAACAGAAAGTTTAGATAGCGCTATTCGCGATAAAGTCCTAGAACGTGACGTTGTCGATTACATTCCCAAAGAAAATTCGCAGAACTACGACTACCTCAATCGTCTTATTAGCCGATTAGAAAAAAACAAGTCTACCGGCGTCGTCGTGGTAAGCACTAATCGGGTGTTGCGCTCAAAAACCGTTTCATTACTTCAGCGCCACAATTTTATTGCGTTTGAATGCCTAACGGCTACAGACGCTATGCAATGCTTGTCTGAACACAAAAACGTACGTCTTGTTATCACTGACAACACGTTACCTGATATGACAGGCACGCACTTTGTCGCCAGTTTAAGAAAAGCCTTTTCGAAAGAGCAGCTGGCAATTATGGGCGTTGCTGGAGGCAAAGGCATGTTAATGTCTGCGCACTTTATTAAGAGTGGTGCAAATGACTTCTTGCGAGTGCCCTACTGTCATGAAGAGTTCTTGTGTCGCGTGATGCAGAACGTGGAATATATTGAGAGCGTTGAAGAAATTCGCCGTGTGGCCAACACCGACTATTTAACAGGTTTGCCTAACAGGCGCCACTTCTTCTACATGGTTACTGTGCAACACCAAAACCTGTCTGAGGATCACGCTCTCGCCCTTATTGACCTAGACTTTTTCAAATCGATAAACGATACCCATGGCCATGACGCCGGTGACATTGTGCTAAAAGCCATGGCGGCCCTTATTGAGTTTTATTTTCCGGACGAAATTATCTCCCGCTTTGGTGGCGAAGAGTTTTGTATATACATGCCGTCAACACCACTAAAAGAAGCCTGTGAGCGTTTAGACGACTTCAGAAAAGTGGTGGAAGCGGAAATTATTCAGCTGCCTAAAAGCGACATTAAAGTGACCTGCAGTATTGGGGTAAGTGGCGCCCACACGCAGCGCGTAGATAAGCTACTAAGCCTTGCCGACAAGCAGCTTTACGCCGCCAAAAATAGTGGGCGTAACCAAGTGAAGTGCGAACCACCAGATGTTCCTCAGCAAGAGCAAGCTTCACTGCTTTAGCTTTTCACTCAATCAACCGGCGCTAAGCTGTCCGACGTTTAAATAAAGACTTGTGCGCAAAAGCCCCTACTCCACCGCTAGCTTTCGCGCTTTACGCTGACTGCGGTAATTAACTAGCGAGTCGGCACTAAACAAGATAAGCGCAAACCACACAAAGCCGAAGGTTACCAAGCGCGACTCTTCAAGTGGTTCGCCGTACAGGTAAACCGCCAGTATGAACATAAGCGTTGGGCCAATGTACTGAAAAAAGCCCAGCGTTGAATACATAATGCGCCTTGCTGCAGCGGTAAAACAAAGTAGTGGCGCGGTAGTTACAATGCCAGCCGCTAAAATAAGGGTATTTAGTGTGGCGTCGTTATTAAATAAGTTACTGTACTCAGAGCCAAAGAAGACCCAGTAAATAATAGCGAATGGCGAGAGCATTAAAGTTTCAATGAACAGGCCGGGTAGCGAGTCTACAGCCACTTGCTTGCGCAATAAGCCATACACGCTAAAACTTCCCGCAAGCACCAGAGCAATCCACGGCACGTGGCCGTAAGAGAAAATAAGAATAGCCACGCCAATAACGGCAAGCCCAACGGCTACACGCTGTAAGTTACGCAACCTTTCACCTAAGAAAAGTCGACCTAGAAATACGTTGATAAGAGGGTTGATGTAATAGCCAAGGCTTGCATCAAGAATATGGTCGTTATTAATTGCCCAAATAAACAAGAGCCAGTTCGCTCCGAGTAACAAGCCTGCAACGAATAAAATCTGCATAACGCGCTTATTGCGAAGGGCGGCGCCCACTTTGGGCCACTGCTTTAGCGCGGCAATAAGCCCAACCAACAGCACTACAGACCAAATTACCCTGTGCATTAGGATTTCAGCAGCCGGCAATACCATCAACTGTTTGAAATAAACAGGTGCAACACCCCACATGCTGTAAGCGGCAATTGCACAAATAACGCCGATTTGAGCGGCACTGGTTTGCTTAGACAAGACTGACTCCAACGAAACTCGGGGGAAGAAGGCGCGTATTGTTTATCAGGTTAGGTGAATACACAACCCTTAACGCTTTCCAATGCGGCAAAGCACGTGTAACAAGCGGCATAATTAATGAAACGAAATTAACAAAAAATGAAAAAGCCCCGCTAAATGTGCTCATTCAGTGGGGCCTAAGATGCGTTCGTCATGAAAAAACAAGACAAGGTTTATCGCAGGAATGGTGCTACAGCAGAAACAGTGTGCCCAAACCTAAGAATGCTACAAAGCCTACTATGTCAGTTACGGTAGTCAAAATGACCGACCCCGACAGTGCAGGGTCTATTTTCAGCTTGTCCAATATTACAGGCACAAACACGCCTGCAAGTGCGGCGGCTACAATGTTGAACAGTATGGCCAAACAGATAACCAACCCTAACATGGCATCGGTAAACCAGAAATAAGCAACAACGCCAATTACCAAGGCCCAAATCACGCCATTAACGCCGCCTACTTTAAGCTCTTTCACCATCAGCGCTCGTAAGTTGGCAGGCGTGACCTGCCCCAACGCCAAGCCGCGTACAATCAGGGTTAGCGTTTGACTACCTGCAATGCCTCCCATACTTGCCACAACCGGCATCAGTACCGCAAGGGCAACCACTTGTTGAAGGGTGCCTTCGAACAATCCAATAAACCACGAGGCTAAAAATGCGGTAAGCAAGTTAATGCCAAGCCAAAGGGCACGATTTTTTGCACTTTTCGCCACAGGCGAGAATAAATCTTCGTCCTCATCCATACCGGCCGAAGCCATCACTTGGCGTTCGTAAAACTCGTTAACCAACTCACTTGCCGAGGTCACATCTAACCGGCCGAGAAGCTTGTTGTTTTCGTCAACTACCGGCAGCGACGCAAGCCCAGAACGTTGAACAAGTAGCGACGCATTCATAGTGTCGTCAGCCCCTTGAATGGTCGTCACACTTTCTTCTGACAAGTCGAATAGCGACACGTGATCTTGCGCATTGAAGAGGTGGCTAATTTTAACCAGCGCGGAAAATTGACCTGAGCGGTTCACCAAAAAAATGCTGTCACAATGCTGAGGTATGTCACGTCTTAATAAGCGTAGCCCTTCGCGTACTTTCGCGTTCGAAGGTAACACTAACTGCTCGTGGTTAACCCAGTGCCCTATTTGGTTATCGGGGAATTGTGTCGCTTCTCTGAAGTACTTACGCTCTTTAGAATCAAGTGATTCATAGGCCATATCGACAAGCCGTTTTGGCAATGAATCGAGTAGTTCCAGTAAATCTTCTGCGTCAATATCAGCAAAAATAGACGCCCATTCGTCGTGCGGCGTATTGTCGATAAGAATTTCACGGGGGTCGCTACGCATCTCAACCAATACGTCGAGCTTACGGTCGCGAGGAATGCCTTCCCATACGGCCAAACGTTTTTCTACGGGCAACGATTCTAACAGTGATGCGATGTATACCTCGTCTTGCCCCGCAAGGGCGGCTAACAAGGTCGCCGGATCGTCACCCATACTTTCGGTAACAATCTCTTCAATTAAATCTGGTAATGGCTCTGCCATGCTACACCTCCCGTTAATACCGCTCACTTCCTTTGCACAGCTTGAAAACAGGCGTGATGGGGTGGTGCAAACCAATTGGCGTGGCTGCTACCCCAGCATGTATGTACCTGTTCCAAAGGCTATATGGTCGCCTTTTTCGTTGTGCAATTCCATTCTGCAAACCACTAATTTACTGCCCTTGCGTATAATCATCGCTGTTGCAATAAATCGCTCACCTCTTCCCGGCCTTAAGTAGTCAACGCGCATATCGACCGTGCCCATGGTGGGCAATCTAACTTGAAGGTCCGCAAGGTGTTCACGTGCGGTTTGTTTGATGGTTTCTACAATTGAAACTAAACCACCGATGGTGTCTAGCATAGTCGCTGTTACACCGCCGTGTAGGATTTTTTGCATTGGATTGCCGGTCAGCGCTGGTTGCCAATCAAGGTGCAGGGAGATCTGTGTATCCAGCCCCTCTCCTTCAGTAACAAATTCCAAGCCCAGCAACTGGTTAAACGACATAGTATCACGAAAAAGCGCAATTACATGTTTAATCATTAGTTCATGGTTTAGTGTTTCGCTGCCCTTAGCTTCGTCTTTATTAGTCGTTTTGTTATCCACTCGCTTTCCTTGATGAATTGATATTTGTAATGTGCTTATAAGCAACATTACTACCGAACGTAAGTTTGACGGAAATTCATCCAACCAATGATGTTGAATCAAAATAAATTATAAGAGCTGCTGCCCCTCTGATCAGGACTATCGCTGAATTTTAGTCTAGTTTTTTAAATTGCCCCGTGAAGACGTCGCCAAAAACGCGTAAAATCCAGCGCCATGACAACTGCAATAGCTCCATCAGAATTAGCGCCAGAAACGCAACGTGTAAAAACACCAGAAACCGTCTTAAAAGATGTATTTGGTTACGATGCTTTTCGCGACGGTCAAGGCGAAGTCATTCACCAAGTATGTGAAGGTAAAGACGCACTTGTTTTGCTTCCAACAGGTGGTGGCAAGTCGCTGTGCTATCAAATTCCTGCGTTAGTGCGCCAAGGCACCGCTATTGTTGTGTCACCGCTTATATCGCTTATGCAGGACCAAGTAGAACAGCTTAAAGCGCTGGGCGTAAAAGCTGCCTATCTCAATTCAACGCTAGAAGCAGACGAACAAGCACGCATAAATGACGCACTTCAAGCAGGAAAGCTCGACTTGCTCTACGTGTCGCCTGAGCGTTTAATGCAGTACTATTTTCAGCAGTCGCTTGCGCACGCCGACATTGCCTTATTTGCCATTGATGAAGCGCACTGCGTTTCCCATTGGGGGCACGATTTCAGGCAGGATTATCGCGCTCTGGGGCAAATAAAATCCCGCTTCCCCTCTATTCCTGTTATTGGACTCACAGCGACTGCAGATTCGGCCACCCAAGCAGACATACTGACGCAGCTAAACCTTAACGGCCCGCTGGTTTATAAAGGCAGCTTCGACAGACCTAATATTCGCTACCGCGTAATGAGCAAATACAAAGCCTTTGATCAAGTTGTTGCTTACGTAAAACAGCAAGAAGGTAGCGGCATTATTTACTGCAACAGCCGCGCGAAAGTCGACGACCTGCACGCCAAATTATTCAAACAAGGCTTTCGCTGCGCTGCATATCACGCAGGTATGGATAACGACGAGCGAGAGCTAGTACAGCGCCAGTTCCTTAACGACAAAATTGATATTGTAGTGGCCACCGTCGCCTTTGGCATGGGTATCAACAAATCGAACGTGCGTTATGTGGTTCACCACGATGTTCCGCGCAGTGTAGAAAGCTATTACCAGGAAACCGGCCGAGCGGGACGAGATGGGCTGGAGTCTGAAGCCCTATTGCTGTTTGATGAAAAAGACGCGGCCCGCGTAAAACAGTGGATAGAGCAAGGTGAAATAGCCGAGCGCAACCAAATAGAGCTTCAAAAATTCGCAGCGATGGAAGCTTTTTCAGAAGCACAAACCTGCCGTAGACAAGTGCTATTGAACTACTTCTCGCAGTTCAGCGACAGCGCCTGTGGCAACTGCGATATTTGCTTAGACCCACCTAAGATGATCGACGGTTTAGTGATTGCGCAAAAAGTACTGTCGTGTGTACTTCGGCTCTCACAGCAAGCTTCTAGCCAGTACGTCATTGATGTCTTGCGAGGCAAGCAGCTTAGGCGCCTTCAGGAAGCAGGTCACCACCAGCTTTCCACGTACGGCATAGGTAAAGATAAATCGGATAGCTACTGGCACAACATTATCAACCAGCTTGTTCATAAAGGCCTTATACGCGTTGATATTACCGCCCATGCCGCATTGCGCTTAACCGAGGCCGCTCGGCCTGTGTTAAAAGGTGAAGTAGCGGTTCAGCTTGCCGTTCCACGACTTGAATTTAAGCCCGACAAGAAAAAAGCAAAACAAGCGCCTGCTAACTACGACCGAACGTTGTTCACCCGTCTTAAGCACTTACGCAAAGTGTTGGCCGAAGAAAATGAAGTGCCGCCGTATGTGGTATTTAGTGACGCCACCTTAGTGGATATGGCGTGTAAACTCCCCACTACGCGCAACACCTTGCTTGATGTAAGCGGCGTAGGCCAAACCAAACTCGAACGCTATGGTGAGGCTTTTATCCAGCTTATTGATGATTACATAAATCGAGAGCACTGAGGGCTTGCAGGCCAACTAGATTCTGTTTTCCAGCTGGCCGCAGGGTTTGCACAAAGTAAAAGTGCACGCAGTAGAGATAAACACACTAGGCGTAAGCGTATTCCCCCCCTTTCTCAAGCGCAGCTTTGTAGGCTTCTCTGGCATGAACTCGTTTTACGTAACCTTGAATGGCAGTAAAGTCCTTCGCACGCCCGCTGGCTACCAACGACTCTAACGGAAATATCATTTGAACATCAGCGCCGCTGGGGGCGTCACCCGCAAACCAAGTATTTTTCGCTAAGTAAGATTCCACATAGCGTAAGCTCTGCGCTAAATTAGGGCCATAATAGGCATTTAAAATACCGTCTATCAGTTTGTTAGTAATTGGCTTAATAAAGAAAGGCTTCGAACCTTTTTGACGCGCTTTCTCCAGCACTAAGTTTGCCACTAGTGGCGGCATTAGCGAACCTTCAGCGAAATGCAGCCAAAACCAATACTGTTGAAGTGCCTCTGGGTCTTGAGGTACAGAAAATGCGTCTGTAGCGTGATGGCGAACAAGGTATTCCACAATAGCACCAGACTCGGCAATAGCACCGTGCGGCGTAGTAAGCACCGGAGAGCGTCCCAGCGGATGAACAGCGCGCAATGAATCCGGCGCTAGGTTTGTTTTACTGTCTCGTTGATAGAATTCTATTTTGTACTCTACGCCTAGCTCTTCAAGAAGCCACAAAATTCGCTGCGAGCGAGAGTTATTTAAATGGTGAAGTGTTAGCATACCCCGTCCTTAATACACTTAGATTAACGCTATTGTTTTTGTGTTGTACTATATACACTTTATAAAGCAAGCAGGTTTACAATAACCAGCGAATTGATAAGTTCTATGCAAAATCTCACCAAAGAAGACATTCAACAGCACGCCGTGGTTAACGAACAAAGCGTAGAAATCCGCGTTGCATTACCTTTAACGCCTCTTAAAACTCAGCAGTGGGCAGAGCAGTTTTGTGAACTTTTTCACTTTTCACTATCCGACGCAGATTGGGGAGCCGATCGCTTTCAGGCGCTTGTTACCACCCAATCCAGCAATACAGATTTTCAATGCATACTTTGCATTGAGTGGCTTTGCGAGGCGATTTGGCTGGAACCGGTAGGCACTCAACAATCACCGAATGCGATCTACCAGTATCTTCAAAACACATAAGTATCACCACACCTTTTTCTTTCTGTTTGGCTTTTAGGACAGACTAGTATTATTCTATAGAAAACACATAATTAGCGCTTCAAGGATCATGCTAGTGCCAATCTCCCAGCTCACAAAGTACGTTGCAGCTTTGCTCATTAGTTGGGTGGTTCTGAGCATAAACGCCTTTGCCAGCCCGCGGCTTGTTATCGATGAGTCTTTCGAAAGGGAAATCATCAACCATTATGCACGGGTATCAATTGCACCTAATAGCGCAACCTATTTTGATGTATTGACGGGAAGCTCCACAAAAACACCAACAGCAACAGCAACGGCTTCTTCAACAGAACGTGTGTGGTATTCAACAGAGCTTGTTCACTCTGGCTATAGTGCCATTCCCTTAGTACTTAATATCGACCGTCTAAACGTTGATGATTTGCAGATTTATCTTCTAGACAGCAGCCAGCGAATTATAAAATCGTACCGTTATCAAGCCGGTAAAGGTGACTATTCGTTAAGACAACCGCTTCCAAATATCAGGCTTGCTTTCACCCTTCAACCATACCAAGACGCTCGGTTACTAATCGCAGTGAAAGACGAAGGGCTAAAGTACTTTCCAATGTCACTATGGGAGCGAGACCTGCTTGCTCAACACGACACTAATATGCTGACTTTACTTGGTGCTGTGTCGGGTGTGATGGCACTCATTGCTTCCTATTTTCTTTTTTCCTACTTATGTCAGCGCATTCCTACCCGCTTCTGGCTAACCATGTCGTCATTGGTGCTTATTGCGTTGCTGTTCATTACAGAGGGTGGCCTCGCGTTTTGGCCTAGCCTGACTAACGCCAGCGAGCATTTTTACGCCGTATGCTTCGGCGTATTACTACTGTGTATTGGAAAAGTGACTCATCACCTGTTCTCTCGTGTGCCATTCGTTTTAAGACTGCTAAATTATGCTCTACCTCTTGCTGCTACCATTTACTGTTTTACCGTAAATGCTTATATGGTCACAATCACGCTGCTTATACTCACAGCGGCGATGGGTTTGTATCACGTTACCCTCGCTCTTATCTTTAAAGACAAAGACAGTAGTGTTGTCAGCACCACTTATATTCTGGCCTGGCTATCTTTCTTTGCGTTTTACGCTTTGGTGACCCAAAACCTTTTCAGCGACCTTATTTATACTGTCGATGTCGCGATGGGTATGCTGTTTTTCTTAACCTTGGGTTTCCTGTGTTTTGGATTTGCGGTCATCACAAAAGAGCAGGTACTCAATCAACATAAGCTCTCCTCACAAGCTGAAACGATTTCTAGCTTAAATCACTTTTATGACTTGTTCCGAAACTCCGCTGAAGGACACTACACATCAACCTGGGACGGAAAGCTAATTTCAGTTAACCCTGCGATGTGCAAGGTGTTTGGGTATGAGAATGAGGAAGAAATGCTTAGCGAGGGGGCAAGCACAAAAGCCTTTTACGCATCACCAGAAGACAGACATGTATTGTTAGGTGAGATATCACAGCAAGGCCATGTCACCAGAAAAGAGATACGGGGAAAACGTCGGGACGGCACAGAGTTCTGGTTTTCATTGTCTTGCCAGATCCGCGAGAACGATGAAGGAACTTACCTGTACGGCTCAATTATTGATATCACGGAAAAAAAGCAATCCGATTTAAGCCTTCAGTATTTGGCTACTCACGACTCACTAACCGGTGTATACAACAGACGGCAATTTGAATCTGTTTTCAAGGAAAAAGTACATAACCACAGCGCGTTACCTGTGTGCATACTCTTTTTAGATTTAGACCGATTTAAAGTCGTTAACGACACCTGCGGTCACAAAGCGGGAGATGTACTCATAAAAGACGTCGCTCGCCTGATTGAAAATACGCTGCTACCCAACGCGCAGCTAGCAAGACTCGGGGGTGATGAGTTTGGCGTTATCTATTCAGATTTAGATGCTGATGCGGTATATCTCAATGCAGTGAAAATACTCAATGCAGTACAGGCCTATCGGTTCATGTGGGATAACCGAATATTCAATCTGGGCGTGAGTATTGGCATGGTTGTGTGCGATGATAGTAACGTTAGCTCAGGGCAGTATTTAAGTATGGCTGACGCCGCCTGTTATTTTGCCAAAGAGCAAGGCAGAAATCAGGTGCATAAATATAATAAAGATGACGAGAACATGCAGCGCTATCAGCGTGAGTTGGACTGGGTCTCTTCTATAAACAACGCCTTGGAAGAAGGGCGCTTTGAACTCTATTACCAGTCATTAAGGCCTTTGAGCAAAGCCAGCGATGGTCACTATTATGAAGTGCTATTGCGCCTAAGGGAAAAAGACGGGAAAATTGTTGAGCCCGCTAATTTTTTACCCACGGCCGAGCGCTTTGAAATGAATGTAAATGTCGACAAATGGGTAGTCACAAATACGTTCAAATGGCTGTCTGAAAACCCTGAACATCTCGCTGAGTTAAGGCGATGCAGTATAAACCTTAACTGCCATTCATTAGCAGACAGAGATTTTACGCTATTCATTTTAAACGCTTTCGAAACCTTTAATATTCCTTACAACAAGATCTGTTTCGAGGTGATCGAGTCGGTAGCGATAATAAAAATGGAGGACACCCTTGCCTTTATGCGTACCTTTAATCGCCTTGGGTGCTCGTTTGCTCTTGACGACTTCGGTAGCGGCTTCTCTTCGTACAGTTACCTCAAAAGCTTGCCGGTTAATCAGGTAAAGATTGACGGTATGTTTATCAAGGATATGCTGAACGACAGTGTAGATACGGCTATGGTTGCGTCAATCAATGATGTAGCGAAAGCCATGGGTATGCAAACCGTCGGGGAATTCGTTGAAAATGAAGGCACCATGGCACAACTTGGCAAAATGGGCGTTGATTTTGCCCAAGGCTATAGCGTTGCAAAGCCTGCCCCGCTGCGAGAGTTTACGCCACTTTAATAACGGCACTTAATATACGTCTTACGAAAAAAGTGATAGCACTAGCGTCAACTCGCGTATAATAAAATGGTAGACTTGCAAAAAAAGAAGTCATCCCCACTTATTGCCTACTGTCCAAAGTGTAGAAGTAACATGAGTAGCAAACAGCCTAAATACGAATATGTCAGTACCGCAAAATTACCCACTCGCATGGGTGATTTTAAAATACACGGCTTTGTTGAAGCCAGCGGCCAAGAACACGTTGCCCTTTCTTATGGAGAGTGGAAAGAAGACGACGTTGTGCCAATTCGTATCCATTCAGAATGCTTAACAGGCGATTCTTTATTTAGCACTCGCTGTGACTGTGGCTTTCAATTAGAAAAAGCCATGCAAAATATCGTCGATAATGGCCACGGTGTGCTTTTATACCTTCGCCAAGAAGGTCGCGGTATTGGTCTTTTAAATAAAATTCGCGCCTACAACCTTCAAGATAGCGGCATGGACACGGTAGAAGCTAACGAACATCTTGGATTTGACGCCGATTTAAGAAGTTACGATATCTGCAAGCTGATGCTAGATACGCTGAGTGTGAAGCATGTTGAGCTTATGACAAACAACCCGAAAAAGTTGGCAGCACTAAAAGCACTTGGTATAGACGTGGTTGCACGTAAGCCTATTGACCACGGTATCACCAAAGACAACAAGCATTACTTAAAGACGAAAACAGAAAAGCTTGGGCACGCTTTCGACCCCCACGTTTTCAAATAGACGAGTTCCTTAAAGACGCCCACACCAATGTGGGCGTTTTCTATTCAGCTTGGGTTAATCATAGACTGGTTATAACGTATACAGACTTACCATTTAGCGCGCGAAAAGCCGTTGCTCATGCGCTAAGGAGAATGTATGAAAAACATAACCTTATCTGTGATTGTCGCATTGTCTAGTGTTTCAGCGCTACCTGCCATCGCTCAGTCGAACGCCAACCTTGCACATGTTTCTGCGTCAACGCAGCAATATTCTGACGCTGAATTAGACAGTGTACTTGCGCCCATTGCGCTTTATCCTGATACCCTGCTTACTCACATACTGATTGCGGCTACCTACCCGCTTGATGTAGTTGCAGCCGACCGCTGGCGCCAAAGCAACAAACATTTAACCCCGGAACAGGTGGAAAATGTGCTGGCGAGTGTTAACTGGGATCCCAGCGTAAAAGCACTTGCTCCGTTTACCGACTTACTCAGCACCATGGCGAATGATCTTCAGTGGTTACAGCAACTTGGTGATAACGTATTAATTGATCAAAGCCGTGTGCTAGACCGCGTGCAGGTGCTTCGACAACACGCCTTCAACACTGGCAATCTGGTGACCAATGACTACATTGAAGTTGAACGGGAACGTGAGCCTACTCGCGAGATAATTTACATTGAGCCCCGTCAGCGGGAAGTGGTGTATGTGCCTTATTACGACCCTCATGTTGTGTACGGTCACTGGTGGCACACAACTTCACCAGTTCGCTGGCGTCATCACGTAAGCTATCATCATCATAGCAATGTCTATTGGTCTCCAAGCATCCATCTTTCTACGTTCTTTTTCTTTGGTAGCGTGCACTGGCATAACCGCCATGTGGTTATTCACCGCGAGCCTGTGCGCCGGTATTATCACGGTAGCCCAAGAAAACGCGTAATAAGCCGAGACTATCGTCGCTGGGAACACAACACGGTGCATCGTCGTGCGCGTTACTCTACTCGAGTAGTTCACAATGCGCCTTCGCGATATGAACATGCGGGTGTGTCGCGGGCAAAGCACTTGTCTAATAAACACGCTAGCACGGTAAACACATCGAAACGCCACAATGACAAAAATACCGTAAGACCCATTGCGCGTACCGAAAATACCAAGACGGTAAGACGCACTATTGAGCCAAAACAGGTAACGCCACTTAGAGAAAGTCGTTTTCAGAACAAGCAAGACTCGGTAAGCCGCAAACAATCCATTGAGTACGCGCTAAAACGCAATCAAGCGGCGAGCAGAAGTGAGAAGCCGACTAGAGACCGGACGCTAAGCCAGTTAAAGCGGGACAAACCCGCTCGGATATCAACGCCGTCAGAGTCGAAGCGATATGCTAATAGAGAAAACACGCTAAAACGCCCAGCTAAACAAAACATAAATCGAGAGCGAATTGAAAGAACGAGTCCGCAAAACAAGCCGGTGGCTCGAGAGAGCAGTAAGCCAAGACGAATTGAGCGGGCGAGGACTTCTTCAGTAAGCCGTGCTCAAGTTAAGAATTCTGAATCAAGCAGAAACGGGACGATAAAGCAGGGACGAACTGAGAAGACGCTGCGTTAGCACTAAATTAGAGCGTTAGTTTCCTATCAGTAAGCCAGCAAACCTATAATTTGCTGGCTTCACTTTTCATTTATTCAACGCTTAGGCCCTATTCAAATGAAAGCTTATCAATGCGTCGACAAAGCGCAGGGGAGACTGTTCATCTAAATTGAAGTAAAGAGAGGGCTCAATAAGTTCAAGTTCCATTATCGCCCAGCCACTGTCCTGCCTGACTAAATCAACCCGTGCATAAAGTGCTTCGCAAGGCATTGCTGATAGTGCCTTCTGGGCAATATCTAGTTGTTCTTCATCTACGGTAACGGGATGTAAGCTCCCCCCGTGTTCTTCTTGTACGCGAAAATCGCCTTTCTGCGGCACCTTTTTAATGGCATGGCTGTACTTCCCGCCAAAATAGAAAAGCGAGTACTCCCCTTCTTCAACCACGCTATTTAAGAAAGGTTGAATCATGAAATCACGTTGATTAAACGTATCAGAAAGCGCCTGTTGCTGTTCATGCCAATTTGAGACCGAGAGCTTAAACGTATCATCAGCATTAGCGCTAAGCGTAGGTTTAACCACCACAGTGTCGCAATTGAAATGGGAAAAGGCCTCATCAATAACACTGTTATTAAATGCATTACTCCACCGTGTACTTACAATAGGCACGCCCTTGTCCTGTAGGTCTTTTAAGTAGTGCTTTTCAATATTCCACTGCATAAGAGGCAATGGATTGAGCAAGGTTGCGCTCGACGCATCAATTTGAGTCAAACAAGCCAGAAAGGCCTCTGGATGCTGCTGATAATCCCATGTACTGCGCACAATCACGTAATCAAACCTATCCCAGTTTTCTGACTGACTATGCCAAGATATGGTTTCTACAGACCAACCGTTATTATTGAAAAACGGGATCAAAAGCTCGTCGTACACAAAGAAGTCTTCAAGGTGGTCAGTAGAAAGAAAGGCGATGGCAGGCATGATTGTGTCCTTTAGCTTATTTAGGCATTCGAAGATTAAACTTTTTTAATAATGGTAACTTCTATACAAAAGTTAAATGGCGTAAAAACCGTGGCTTACGTAAACTGTGGCGAAGTTAGCACAGCCCTCATTTTTAACCTACACTTAATCCCAAATACTTGTCGGAGATTGGCATGCAGTACCCTTGGCTCCTAGAAGGTCACAAGATTTTTCGCGTTGTAATTGTTATCCAACTGCTAATTGCGATTGGCATCGGTTTTTATACTGGCGAGATTCTTCCTGCATTTGTTCTTGGTATTCCAATTGCTGTCGTACCACTTGTACTTAGTTTGCAAAATCCCTATTCAGCGATAAGTCGCCATGCGATGGCTATCGGTGTTCAACTGCTAACAGCCCTCCACATCCACCAGTCATTCGGGTTAATTGAAGTCCACTTTGAAATCTTTGTTCTTCTGGCATTTCTTTCCTACTTTAGAGACTGGAAAGTGGTTGCAACCGGCACCGCAGTCGTTGCTGTCCATCATATTTCGTTCTTCTTTTTACAAGCGGGCGGCGCGCCGTTATTTATTTTTGAAGAAGGTCACGTAACCTTTCCTATCTTGCTGATGCACGCCGTATTCGCGCTTTCTGAGGGCGGTGTTTTGATGTACATGGCTAAACAAAGTCATCAAGAAGGTGCCGGTGCGGCTGAACTGCGCTTAGCTATTGAGACCATGCAAAAGGGTGACGGTAGACTCGATTTATCTATTGAGCTTAACCGAGGCCACAAGATTGTTAGACCTTTCGCAGAGCTCATCGACCAAGTAAAAGCATTAATTGAGCTTGCTTCAAATTTAACAGACGAAGTTGTTAGAGGCTGTGACAAGATGGAGCTGGCGGCAAACAACATGTTTGAAATCAGCAGAAACACTGACCAAGAGATTGCCATGGTATCGGCATCGTCAGAAGAAATCGCACAAACGATGCAGCTATCTACCGAACAAACAACCCTTGCCAGCGACAAAGCCTCTGCGGCACAAAGTTCTTCGCAGACTACGCGCGACTCTATTTCCAACACAAGCCGCACCATAGATTCGCTGCGCAACACATTAAATGCGGCAGCGCAGACAAACTCGGCGCTTAACGAGCAGTGCGCGCATATTTCTGACGCAATGCGCTCCATCACCGCCGTTGCCGAGCAAACCAACTTACTTGCGTTGAACGCAGCAATCGAGTCAGCCCGCGCAGGGGAACACGGCAGAGGTTTTGCCGTTGTTGCCGATGAAGTACGCACTTTGGCTATTCGCTCAAAAGAAAGTGCAGACCAAATCACAAGTATTACTGAGCAGCTAGTTGCCCAAACCGCCAGTTCAGTCGAACAAATGCAAACCTGCATTCAGCTGGTTGATGAAGCCGTTGTATCGAGCGATAACGCCACTTCAGCCATGACCCAGATCATGCAGCAAATTCGCGAAGCGAGCGAAAGCATGACCGAAATAGCGACATCAGCGGTGGAGCAAGAAACCGCATCGTCTTCTATAGCGCAAAGTACGGCGCGATTAAGCGAATTCACTTCTGAGGAACTGGCTACCGCTGAATCGCTGGCAGGCGAAGTTGAGGTGTTATCACAAATCTCTCAACGCATGCGCAGTGCTATCGAGCGATTTAAGCTTTAGCCAAAAGCACTAGAAGCACGCTGTTGGCATTTGGGTTATGCATAAAAAAACAAGCTGGATACTTTTGCTGTTATGGGCGGTGAGTTTACTCGCCGCCTTATTGGTTTACGGTCAGCGCCAGCTTTCTTCCTTCGACCCAAATGGTGATTTACTTCACCGCACAACAGCGCCTAATTTTGACGCTTCACTTGTCGAACTACTAAACGAACAAAATATTGCCCCTGGTTCTGTTATTCATGTGGGAACGCAGTCTCGTTGCTACTGTGAAACGTTAACTACACCTCACCAAACTCAGCTATTAACAAAGCTAGGAAATGACTTTCATCAAGTCAGAGTGAATATAGAAGACGTACCAGAACTCGCCGCTATGCTTGATGCAGTGCCCGCGCTTATAGTTTTAGACATGCAAAATCAGCTTCGCTATTTAGGTCCATACGCAACGGGCTACGGATGCTTTACCGGAAAGAACCTTGTCGAACAGGTTGTAAGCTATACCACACAACTCCCCTACAACGGTGCGGTAATTAATACTGATGCAACTGGATGCTTCTGTTAAACCCTTGGCATGGATTATGTAACTTATCTTTGTATATCGTGATATCACTATAAACATGGCAGAAGGCGCGCATATTTTGCGCACTAGGTGCCGTTTCGTGAAAGGTTTACAAGGAGTCCACAATGTCAAAGCGCGCCGTTCTTTATCGCATGGTTACCCCTGATCACATTTGTCCCTTCGGACTTAAGTCGAAAGATTTGCTAGAAAGGAAGGGCTACGATGTTGAAGACCATCACTTGTCCAACCGAAGTGAAACTGACGCTTTTAAAGAGAAGCACAATGTGAAAACCACGCCGCAAACGTTTATCGATGATAAGCGAATTGGTGGCTATGATGACTTACGAGATTATTTCAATTTGAAGCAAGAAAGTGAGTTCGGTTCGCGCTACACACCTATCATTGTGATTTTTTCTTTAGCCGCCCTTGTAGTATTTGCGCTCATGCTAAAAGGTGGACTCCCGACAGGTCTTGAACCTTTCATAATGAATTTCATTGGCGTCACCATGGTGATCCTCGCATTACAAAAACTACAGGACATTGTAGCGTTCTCAAATCAATTCATTACCTATGACTTACTTGCAATGAAGCACGTAAGGTACGCATATGTGTACCCTTTCGCAGAAGCGTTCGCTGGGCTTGGTATGCTAGCGGGGCTTCCTGCACTATTAGTTTCACCTGTTTCTATTTTTATCGGTGCAATAGGTGCAGTTTCAGTTATTAAAGCGGTATATATCGATAAACGTGAACTTAAGTGCGCCTGTGTGGGCGGTAATTCAGACCTTCCTCTTGGGTTTATCTCGCTTACCGAAAACCTTGCCATGTTAGGTGCTGGCCTTTACATGCTTACACGATGGATAGCCTAAGTTAAATGAAGGCTGATGCACCGGTGTTGAGCTGGTATCTATTACCGTGTTTACCCGTTGAATTAACAACACGATAATTCACTTGCTATGAGACCCTATTGAGTTTCTTCAATAGGGCGGCTCATACCTTTAAGGTGCGACACCACACTGCG
This sequence comes from Alteromonas sp. MmMcT2-5, assembly GCF_022348315.1. Lineage (NCBI taxonomy): Bacteria > Pseudomonadati > Pseudomonadota > Gammaproteobacteria > Alteromonadales > Alteromonadaceae > Alteromonas > Alteromonas sp. MmMcT2-5. The sequence continues at coordinate 20,689 of NZ_JAKRFB010000005.1, forward strand.
GCCTAGTGCACTTAAATCGTAGCCACCTTCTAACATGCTGACTATGCGACCATGGCAACACTCGTCAGCCACTGCGCGAAGTTGTTGGCTTATCCAGAAATAATCGTCTTCCACCAGTCGCAAATGCGCCATAGGATCTTCTGCGTGGGCATCAAAACCCGCTGAGATAAAAATCAGCTCAGGTTGAAAGTTGCGCAATGCGTTAAACCAGTGCTGCACTTTTTCTCTAAATACTTCACCTGTAGAGCCTGCTTCTAGCGGCACAGAAAGAATATTACTTGCCGACACCGGTGAACCACTGTGTGGATAAAAAGGATGCTGGAAACTGCTGCAAAGCATGATGCGTTGATCGCCAGCAACAATTTGCTCGGTACCGTTTCCGTGGTGAACATCAAAATCGATTATGGCAACGCGCTTTAGTTCATAGTTTTGAAGGGCATAGCGCGCAGCTATAACAATGTTATTAAAAATACAGAAGCCCATGGCGCTGTCGTATGTAGCGTGGTGACCTGGCGGCCTTGTCGCGCAGAACGCCTGCCTGTCACTGCCTTCCATAACCCAATCCACCGCATTACATCCCGCACCAGCCGACTCAAGTGCTGCATTTAAGCTGTGTCGCATCAAGCCGGTATCTTCGTCTAACCATGCGACGTTATCCTTGCGTTCGGAATAGAGCGTTTTTTCGTGGTCGCTAAATATGGACTGAGCCGCATGCTCAAATACACTTTTCACATAGTAAGGATCGTGGGCTAGCTTAATATAAGCTTCAGCAATAGGCGTGGCATCAGCGTGCTCACACACCATATCGAGTCCAGAAGACAGTAATTGGTCGTCTATGGCGAACAGGCGATCCGGTGACTCAGGATGATCTTTCCCTAAGTCGTGTTTAGTGCCGTGTTTGCCGCGAAAAATTTTAATTGTCATGCGAGTGATGCCACATCTAGTACTAACTCTATGTCACTGGGGTCGCCAGTGAACTTCCGTTTAAATTGCGCTTGCTCGAAAATGGCAATCATCGGGCTGTTATCGCCACGCACGTAGGCCATCATCTTTGCAATGCCTCGTTTTTTCGCAACGTTGATCAATTCGTTTAGCAGCCTGCTTGCCATCCCCTTCCCTTGCTGGGTTTCACGGGTAACAAACGCTGCTTCACAGGTATTGTCATTTGGATTGAAGTAAAACCGCCCTACTGCGTGAATGGTAATACGGGAGCCTTCTTGCCTCACAATACATAACGCCGCATCTGAGCTTTGATCCACCGACACCAAATTACACGACTTTTCGCGCGACATTTGCTTCGGGTCGTAGTTGTAACGCAGCCTTAGTGTTTCTTTCGTATGGGAGTAAAAGAATTCCTGCAAACGCCTTTCATCGGCGGGGTTCAGCGGGCGCATGTAATAGGTTTCCCCCTGAATATTCAGTTTTTTAAGCTGAATAGCACCCAGCTCAGGAATATCGGTTGGGTACTTTTCCTGATAATGAGGCACCCAATAATGCTGTCTTACTTCTTCTAAGAGCGCTGCACGGAATTTGGGGTGTGCTACACGAATAAGTTCCAATGCACGCTCTCGAATGCTTTTGCCTTTAAGCGATGCTATGCCGTATTCGGTCACCACGTACTGAACATTGCCCCGCGAAGTAACAACACCCGCCCCTTCACTGATACGGGGTGTGATACGGGAAATGGTTTCATTTTTGGCAGTAGAAGGCAGCGCTATAATCGCTTTCCCACCTTTGCTGATAGACGCACCCGTTACGAAATCAACCTGCCCGCCTATGCCACTGTAAAAGTCGTAGCCCAATGAATCGGCCACCACCTGACCGGTTAAATCCACTTCAAGCGCACTGTTAATGGCAACCATATTATCGTTCTTGGCAATATTGGTGGGTTTGTTTACGTAGCTACTTGGATAAAACTCGATGTGAGGGTTGCTGTCGATTAAATCGTAAAGCTGGCGAGTACCAATAGCAAAGCTAGTAACAATTTTACCGGGGTGGAAAGTCTTCTTCTTGTTGGTGATAGCACCCGACTCCAACAGTTCAATAATACTGTCGGTGAGCATTTCGCTGTGAATGCCTAGGTCTCTGTGGTTACACAGATATTTAAGGGTGGCACTCGGTATTTTCCCAATACCAAATTGCAGCGTTGCACCATCATCCACCAGCATTGAAACATACTGACCAATTCTCTCTGCCACCGAATCGATAGGCGGCGGCGTTACTTCCACAAGCGGCTCTTCGGCTTCAATGCAGGCCGTTATTTCGCTGATATGAATATAAGAGTGCCCGGCGGTTCTTGGCACCTGAGGATTAATTTGAGCAATGACCTTTTTGCTTTGTCTGATTGCCGACATAGCAATATCCACAGCAGGACCTAGTGAGCAATAGCCGAATTCATCGGGTGGGCTTACGTTAACCAGCGCAGCATCCAGTGCTAGCGTACCGTCGCTAAATAAGCTTGATATTTCAGACAGGAAAACGGGGGTATAGTCAGCGCGGCCCTCATCGACCGCCTTACGCATGGCTTCGCCACCAATGAAGAATGTATTCGCTTTAAAGAGGTTTTTATACTCTTCTTTCACCCATCGGGTGTCGCCTAAAGCCAGCATATGAACCAGCTCGATGTCGCTAAACCCTTCGCTGTTATCAATGAGATGCTGCACTAGTGCATGCGGCACCGAGGCATTTCCGCCAACAAAGACACGGCAACCAGACTTTATCAGCGACGACCATTGTGGCGCTTGAGGTAAACTAAATGTCATTTCCATCTGCCCTGTTTTAAGCAATAACTCATCATGCCATAAAAACAGGCGCTTTCCCGCATTTGCTTAAGCGTGAACTATAAGCGATTGGTCGTAGGCTTACCGATTCATCATTAGTATCGAAATTTTTCCAACCAATTTCTGAAAAACGGAGAAATAACAGATTTGCTATTCGCTAGGCGATGGCCGTCATTAAGTAACAAGAGCTGAGCTTTTTGATGGCGCGCATACTTTAAGCTATTTTCGATAGGCACGATATCGTCATTCCAGCCGTGCACTAGGCTCACGTAGCCGTCGTAGGGGAACCGTTGAATTTCGTAGTTTGGCAAATACAGTGCAGGAGCCATAAGGAATACGCCTCGTGCCGAGATTTGGCTTGCTGCGGCAAGTGATACATAGCCGCCCATGCTTGAGCCAACCAGAACAACATCATTGCACTTTTCAGCAATAAACTCTTTAAGTCGCGCTAGGCGAGCTTCCGGGCAGTCGAGATCTTGATAATCAATACTCTCTACGCCAAAACCCATATCGCTCGCTACATTTGAAAGCGTTGTTATTTTACTGCCCCATGGACCGCTTTCTTTGCCGTGAGAAAAAACAACGGTGGTCATTACCGATATCCCTATTCAAAAATGAAAAGTTTTTCCCACTCTAGCGCACTTGCTTGTTACTTGTCTTCCCTGTGAAAGAGTTTTTCTACCAGCACATAGAACATGGGCACGAAGAAAATCGCCAAGAAGGTAGCGGCGAACATACCACCCATAACCGCAATACCTATTGCATTTTGGCTGGCTGCGCCTGCTCCGCTAGCTAGTGCTAACGGCGTTACTCCCAAAATAAACGCCATTGACGTCATTAGAATTGGGCGGAAACGCTGAGAGGCTGCATTTGAAACCGCAGTCATTAAATCTTCGCCGTTTTCGTACTGTTCTTTTGCAAATTCGACAATAAGAATAGCGTTTTTCGCCGCCAAACCTACGGTAGTCAAAAACGCTACTTGCAGGTACACATCGTTCGGCAAGTTGAAAATAAACGCAGCGGTTACAGAGCCGAGAATACCCAAAGGCACCACTAACATAACGGCGAATGGCACAGACCAGCTTTCGTACAGGGCCGCTAAGCACAAGAAAACAATCAAGATTGATAGTGCGTAAAGCATAGGCGCTTGCGAGCCTGCTTCTTGCTCTTCATAAGATAGGCCTGACCATTCAATTGCGAAGCCTGGCGGTAACTGCTCAACCAATTTCTGCATTTCAGCCATTGCTTCACCCGAAGAGATACCTTCAGCAGCACTACCTTGAATATTGACAGACGACACGCCGTTAAAACGCTCTAACTTAGGTGAGCCATACACCCATTCAGTGGTCGAGAACGTGTTAAACGCCACCATCTCGCCGTCGCTGTTGCGAACAAACCACTTATCCAAGTCTTCAGGGGTCATGCGATGAGGCAAATCTGCCTGCATGTAAACACGCTTTATTCGACCTTTATCAATAAAGTCATTTACATAGCTGGACCCCCACGCTATTTGAAGCGCGTTATTGATCTCACTTAAATTCAATCCAAGTGCCGACGCTTTCTCGCTATCAATATTGATTTTAAATTGAGGTACGTCACTTAAACCATTGGGGCGAACGCCAGCCAGCTTTGGATTCTGCGCTGCCATGCCCAACAGCTGATTACGCGCATTCATCAGCGCTTCGTGACCATTTCCACCACGGTCGACCAGCTGCATATCAAAGCCCGTTGCATTACCTAGTTCCATGATAGGCGGAGGCACTATAGGAAAGGCTGAGGCATCTTGAATTTGGCTAAACGCGCCAAAAGCTCGGTTCATCACTGCAAACGCAGAATTATTTTCGTCTCTTACGCTCCAGTCGTTGAAGTTTAAGAAAGCCATACCCGCGTTTTGCGCCTGACCCGCAAAGCTAAAGCCCACAACCGCGAACATGCCGTTAACCGCGTCTTGTTCTTGTTCAAGAATATAGTCTTCCACTTGCTTGATAGACTCGAGCGTACGGCCAGCTGTTGCACCAGGCGGTGTGCTTACCAACACCATCATACGCCCTTGGTCTTCATCTGGAAGAAACGCGCCAGGAAGCTGGCTGAAAATAAATGCCATACCACCTACCAGCAAACCATAAACAACGAAATAGCGCTTAAAGCGTTGCGCCATGTGAGTTGTTGTCTTTTGATAGCGATCGCGGCCTTTGTTAAACGTGCGGTTAAACCAGCCAAAGAAGCCTTTGTTCTTGTCATGGTTTTCCGGATGCTTTTTCAATAACGTGGCGCACAAAGACGGTGAAAGGACAATGGCGACCAATACCGAAAATGCCATAGCCGACACGATAGTAACCGAGAACTGACGATAAATAGCGCCTGCTGAGCCGCTGAAGAACGCCATTGGGATAAATACCGTTGAAAGCACGGCCGCAATACCAACAAGTGCACCTGTGATTTGAGTCATCGACTTTTTAGTGGCTTCGGCAGGTGAGAGACCTTCCTCTTCCATAATACGTTCAACGTTTTCCACCACCACGATGGCATCATCTACGAGCAGGCCGATAGCAAGTACCATAGCAAACATGGTTAGCACGTTAATACTAAAGCCAAATGCCAGTAGCACAGCAAAGGTGCCGAGCAATACCACTGGCACCGCAATGGTAGGGATTAACGTTGCACGCCAGTTTTGAAGGAACAGTAGCATCACCAAGAATACCAGTACTACCGCTTCAATAAGCGTATGAACTACCGACTCGATAGAAAGCTCGATAAAAGGAGAACTATCAACCGGGTAAACCACTTTAACTGTATCTGGCAAATTCGAGCGCAGTTCTTCAACTCGGGCTTTTACTGCCTTAATGGTATCTAGTGCGTTTGCGCCAGAGGCAAGGCTTATCGCCATACCTGATGCAGGCTTGCGATCGTATCGAACAATAACGTCGTAGCTTTGCGCACCCAGTTCAACACGCGCAACGTCACGCACGCGAACCTGAGAACCATCGGTATTTACGCGAAGTACGATGTTTTCAAAATCTTCAACGGTTTGAAGGCGACTCTGCGCTTGAATTGTCGCGTTGATTTGCTGATTTTCTATTGCAGGCATACCACCTAGTTGACCAGCAGACACATCAGTATTTTGTACCTGAACAGCGCCTTGAACGTCAGTAGGTGTAAGATTGTAGCTGTACAGTTTATCTGGATCTAACCATATACGCATTGAACGCTGCGCACCGAATACCCGTACATTTCCCACACCATTAACACGGGAAATCGGGTCGCGAAATTGAGAAACTAACAGATCGCTCAGGTCATATTGCGTCATTGAGTCGTCTTCAGAATAGAAGCCAACTGCCAATGCAAATGCGCTATTTGCTTTAGTTACGGTTACCCCTTGTTGCTGTACCTGAGTAGGCAACAGCGGCAGTGCACCCTGCACCTTATTCTGAGTTTGTACTTGCGCAATATCAGGGTCAGCACCAGGCTCAAAAGTGAGCGTAATAGACATGCTGCTGTTCGAACTGCTTGCCGAGAAATAACGTAGGTTATCAATTCCCGTCAGGCTTTGTTCTATTACCTGAGTAACCGAGTTCTCTACGGTTTCTGCAGATGCTCCAGGATACGTTGCTGAGATAGTCACCGAGGGCGGTGCCACCTTGGGATATTGTTCAATGGGGAGTGAGGTAATTGCCAGCACACCCGCCATCATTGTGATAATTGCCAGCACCCATGCAAACACGGGCCTGTCTATAAAGAAACGAGCCATATTACTTAAATCCCTTGTTTGCTATCGTGAGCCACGTGATGATGGTTGCCACTCTGACGGATTAACTTTCGCGCCAGGCTTCACCTTCTGATATCCAGTTACAATTACCTTTTCGCCTTCGCTCACACCGCTTAGGGCAACATATTGGTCTCGATAGATTTTGCCTATTTCCAAGGTACGACCTTCTACTTCGTTGTTCTGGTTAACAACATAAACTGAAAGCGAACCGTCTGGTTGGCGTGTCGTTGCGCGTTGAGGAACAAGCAGCGCATTTTCGCGTCCAGTAATGACGTGGCCTTTCACAAACAAGCCAGGCAGCAATACGCCATCTGGATTTGGCATTTCAGCACGAAGTGTTACAGACCCTGTGGTCTCATCAACCGTTACCTCAGAAAATTTAACGCTGCCTGTTTGGTCGTAACGCTTGCCTGTTACTTCATCTACCGTTAATTCAACATCCATCGAACCTTGGTTTCTCATTGACTGACGAAGCGTAATAATTGACGCACCTGACTCCTGCATATCAATGAAAACTGGGTCAAGCTGTGTAATGGTTGCAAGTTGCTGAGATTGGTTCGTAGTAACAAGGGTACCTTCAGTAACAAAAGAGCGGCTAATACGTCCGCTGATTGGGGCGTACACTTTGGTGTAACCCATGTTAACCTTCGCTACGTCAACAGCTGCCTCAGCTACGCTAATTGCCGCTTGCGCTTGATCTTTCTGAGCAATTACGTCGTCATATTCTTGTTTGCTTACCGCGTTTTGCGCAACAAGGTCGTCATAGCGTCGCGCCTTTGCTTCCAACGTTTTAAGGTTCGCTTGAACGCTTTTCAAATCGGCTTTTGCGCTATTTAACTGTGCTAGATAACGGGCTTCGTCAATTTGATAAAGCTGCTGTCCTTTTTCTACATGTGCGCCTTCTTCAAACAAGCGCTCCGTAATAACACCATCTACCTGAGGACGCACCTGAGATTGACGAGACGGGCTTACTCGGCCCGGTAACACCATTTCATGTACTACAGGTTCTTGTTTCAGTGTAACTACCGATACTGAGGGTGCAGGCATACCTTGCTGAGCACCTTGCTGTGCTTGCTCGCCTTCATTCGAACACCCAATAACGCCGACAAGGGTTATTAATGCTGCAGTAACATAAAAAATGCGACTCATAAATTTTCTATTTCCCAATAACTTTTTGTACAGAACACGGCCTTTGCTCTGCATATCCAATTTTAAAATTAAAGCTTATTGCTTCCAGTGCACCGAATTATCTAGCGCATTTCAAAGCCTGAAACTGCGATAATTGGTTTTGAAGTGGCATAGTTAAGCGATCATTGATACGGATCTACGCTCTTATAGGTCATATTGTGCGCATTTATAGATGATAATAAAAGTCAATGAAGTTGAAATTACTGAAGTTGTCGGTCAAATACCTGAGCGTGTATACGTTATACGAATAAAGCGAAATCACAATGCACTTAACGTTCTATTTTAACGAATAATAACCCAGCAATAACTGGTAGGCGTGAATGACGTCTTGGGCTTCCTGTTGCGTTCCTCCCTTATCAGGGTGAACCAACTGCAGGGCTTTTTTATATACTCGTTTTAGTACCGACAAAGAAACATGTTCATCTTGGGGCAGGCCCAGAAGCGCGTGGGCATCAGCAATATCTTCCTGCTCAAAGGTGTGCGCGTTTCCTGAGGCCATGCGATGCCAAAACGCATTGAGCAGTGCATCTACACTTTTTCTGTCGGCCTTCTCAAAATTGCCCCAGTCTAAGTAGTATTCAGCTAAGGCATCAGCTTCGGTTATTGCTCCAACCTTATCTTGGCTTTCTTTATCATTGTCGCTGTGGGCACTTTCTTGGTTTAGCTTAATATTAAGAGTATGAATGTCTAGCACGCCTTCGCCCTGCTCTATCCAACTTCGTTTAAGTTGATAAAGGGCGTGAAACACAATGAAATGGGTTTTAAAGAGCATTAAAGGCTCTCGTAACGAAGCGTCATCAAAAAATTGATATGGCGCTTTTTTCAGAATTTCAATGAGCTCATACTCGCTTACACCACGTTGAAAAAGCGGCTTTTGTGTCGATAACGTATCAACAAGTAGTTCGGCTTGAAGCACGTAAGCTTCGCTGGCATCAGGCTGATTTTGCAAAACCAATTACCTTGCTTTAAATAGGGTTCATCCAGGGCTCGCTGGTCATTGATGTACGTTAAAGACCAGCAGGCCCTAGTGTACAAACATGTTAAATATTGGCCTAGTACCGACTTTATTGCTAGAAAGTAATCCAAAACGCAACGTTCACGGTTAAAGTAGCTTAGTAAAAATAAAATAATAACTTTGGAGCCCACTTGAAAGCACTCATTGCCCTCACCAGCATTGTCGGGTTTCTTATGTTGTTCTACCCGGCCCCCTTTATCAGTATGCCGGTGAGCATGATGAGTAAAGCCAGCGCAGTTCCTCCAATCCATAACATTACTACCGATGTCACTAATCCGCCGGAATTCGTTGCAATTACACCGCTATGCGAAGGTGCGCCTAACTCCATCGCTTATGAAGGCGGTGAAGTCACTAAGCTAACGGGCTTTTTTGTAATTGGACCTAACTTTAGTGGGCCAACTTTAAGACAACGACTCCTGCAACAATAAGTGCTACGCCGAAATATCGTGCCAATGACGAGGGGTCGCCATAAAACATAACACCCACTAAAAATGTTCCCGCGGCGCCTATTCCTGTCCACACAGCGTACGCCGTTCCAATTGGAATTTGTTTTTGCGCCATCCATAAACAAAAACCACTGGCAGCCATAAACCCAACCGCAAGTAAAATACCCATTACGCGGGTTTCCGCCTCTTGTGACATTTTTAGCCCAACAGGCCAACCAATTTCCAGAAGGCCCGCCACAATCAAATAAATCCAGCTCACCAGTCTATCCCTCTCTTCGCGCTCATCGTCAACTATCACAGATGCGTAGCGTACCGTCTTAAATCATAAAGCGTACTCGACGCGTCGTAATATTTTGCTATTTAGCGCTTTTGCCTTACAAACTCGCCAACTGAATACTTACCATACCTAATACCGCAGCATTAAGACGGTTAAACCAACGCCAGAAATTAGGGCGCTGCATATGGTGCGCAAAACGTGCGGTTAAGGTACTCAAACCTACGAACCAAACTACAGATGCACCAATAGCTCCACCCACAAACCACCATTTATTTTCTTGCCACTGACTAGCTAAGTTTCCCATCAATAATAAAGTGTCTAAGTAAAAGTGGGGATTTAACCAAGTTACTGCCAAGGCTATGAGCAGTGCTTTTTTGAACGACAGTTGCTTTTTCGCCATTTCTAAAACAAGCGCGTCGTTGGCCAAAGATGATTTTATTTTGTTAAAAGCAATCCACAATAAGAACGCAACACCAGCCCATTTGGTGATAGACACCAGCATTGGGTATTCCTGCAACAGCAAGCCAAAGCCCATCGCACCTAAGCTTATTGAGATAGCATCGCTTAGGATAAACAGCAGGACAAATAAGGTTGTCCACTGTCGCTTCATCGATTGCTCAATCAAAAAACTGTTTTGTGCGCCTACTGCAATAATTAGGGTACCGCCCATCACGAAACCACTCGTTGCTGCCGCCAACATGATAAATGCCTCTTAGTGTAAATAAGTTCAAACGCCATAGCTGTAACGCGGTTTAAGGTTACATGCTGAATAATTGGCTTGATTTTATACACCTTGAAAGACTAAATTAAATTAAATTAATGATATTTGTTTTGAATAAGCAAAATTAATACTTATAACCTTCTTTTCACAGGTAGTCATTAATGTTGGATTACGACGCGCTTCGATGCTTTCATGAAGTGTTACGCTACGGCGGATTTGAAAAAGGTGCACAGGCCCTAAACCTCACCCAGTCGGCGGTATCGCAAAAAATAAAACGGCTAGAGCAGAGTGTGGGCGGCCCAGTGATGGTTCGCACCAAGCCACTTCGCGCTACGCCACTAGGAAAAGAGCTTCTTGCTCATATTCAAAAAGTAAGCGTATTAGAAGAAGCGCTGAATATACAAAGTGGATTAGAAGCGTCGGCTGCACCTATAAGCGTTGCCGTGAATAACGATGTCCTAGCCACCTGGTTCTCGCAAGTAATGGCCGCGTTTAGTGATAAGCGTGCCAACCCGATTCATATTGTTAATGCGGATCAAACTCAAACCCGAGATATATTGCAGCAAGGCCGTGTTATGGCTTGTATCAGCCAAACAGGTACACCCGTTACCGGTGGGCAATCTATAAGACTGGGGACTATGCGCTATCAACTTTATGCATCGCCTCGCTTCATTGAGCGATACCTGCATAAAGAAATATCACCCCAGAGCGTGATGAGTACACCGGGCTTGCTGTACGACGAATACGATGTGACTTTGCTGACTGATTATCAACGAGAGTGTTTGAACATAGCCCCCTCTTTTACAACTTGTCATTGGTATCCATCGTCCCATGGCTTTGTCAAAATGGCGCTTGATGGCGTGGTGTGGGCTTTGCTACCTACGCTTCAAGTTGAACAAGAGGTTAACAAAGGCGATCTCGTTCCGTTATTTCCTCAAAAAGAGCTTGGTGTACCGTTATTTTGGCATTGGACAACCCTTGAATCGGCAGCGCTTGCCGACTTGACCAAAGCCGTAAAGAATATAGCGAAAGCGCAGCTTAAATGACCCTAATACACTGCGTGTGTGATACGTTGCTGGAAGGTTAATTAAGAAGACGCCAATTGAGCCGTCTTATGCTTCTCCTTAACGCTGTACATCAGTTTATCTGCTTTATTTAACAGAGTGGTGAGATCTTTGCAGCGTTCATTTGTGATGTATGTGCCTACGCTTGCCGTAACAGAAATAACAACGTTATCGGTTCTAATATCCCTTTCCAGAAGACTGGCTTCTATGCGCGCAGCCAAGCGCTCAGATTGTCCTTCACTGTAACAGTGGCTTAGCACCACAAATTCATCGCCACCAAGGCGTCCTACTGCATCTTGGTCTCGGCATCGGCTCAGCAGAATTTTAGCAATAACCTGCAGCACTTTATCGCCGCAATGGTGCCCGTAATGATCATTAATCTCCTTGAAGTTATCAACGTCGATAAATAGCAAGGTCAAATATCCTCCTTCCTTGTTGAAGTTAGTAAGCAGGCTTTGTGCTATTCCTTCCCATCCACTGCGGTTTAGCACTTTACACAAGGAATCTGTAGACGCACGTTTGAATGCACTAAGCCTGTCGTCATCGAGCTTTTTTACTTTTCTCGACGTGGCAATAGCAAAAATAAACGCTTCAATAGTTATTCCCACAATAAGTCCGTAGCGGTACATAAACGCTGACACATCTGAAAAAACCAATCGAAACATCATGGAAAACACCATGACAGCAATACCCATTAATACTAAGTTTGAGCAATGTACTTCGCGGTAGGCGGCGTAAACACAGCTTGATAGCGTACAGGTCATTGTTATCAGCGTGATAAGACTTAGCGTACTATTTACTCTCATCGCATCAGAAGTGGACAGAATGATCTGCACAAATGAAAGTGCCAGTGCCGAACACGCCATTCCCAGAATAAACTGGCGCTGCCATACTTTTAGCAGTGCTTTGAAATCGAGTAGTTGATCAAGAAACTTTACCGCAGCAAATACCGTGATCCCTGCGAATAACAGATGCAGTTTAAAGTTCGAGAAAAAGGCGACATGGGGAAACGCAATGTTCAGTAACCCTTCTTGAAGCAAAAAGAAAATTGCCGCACTGAGCACATAGAAACTGTAGGAGTAAAAGCCGTAGTTGCGCATACTCGTTCCCAGCATTCCTACGTACAAGGTTAACGCTAAGCAAAAGCCGATGAACAAGCTTAATGTGAAGGTATGTATTGACGCCAACGTCTGAAAATCATTTAACGTAGCGATATTTAGCCTGACAGGTCGCTGTACCTGAGAGTTAATATCCAAAAATAGACGCTTATGGGTATTATCTATTGCATAGGACTCAAATGCGCCGGTTAACTTGGGGACTTTTTGCATCTCGCTGTCATACAGCTGATTATAAGAAAGGTAGTTTCTTGGGAAATAGAGAACGTGAGTCGCGTTGACATCGCAGCTTAACGAAAGTCGCTGTGCACCTTCTTTAAGTACGATAGACAGAGCACTATCGGTATCAGTATCAGAAGTACCATTTTCAGCATTAATGACGCACGCTGCATTGGCAAACGTGCCGAACGTCAGCAAAATCAACCCAAACAACAAGCGAACAAAATTACGCGACACTCCACATGCCATAGATTTGCTTCCTACTGGTACCGCAGCTAAATCCGTGTAGCAAAAATATCCCTGTACGGCTATTACACAAAGATGAGTTATGAGTATTTATATTCTGGTATAAAAACTCACACCCATTAAGCTTAGTTTAAAAATGTGAGAACGCTGAAAAATGTCCTGCGGAATGACAAGAAATGTATATTTTTCCTATGCGGAGTTAGCTGCTAGCGCCGTCGAAGGAAAAATCAATACCACTAACACCATTTAATTTGGGCTTTGCGAACAAGAACCCCTGAAATCTTTGTACACCCGCATGCTGCAACCACAGCCACTCATCAATCGTTTCGACGCCTTCTACCACCAAGGGAATTCCCATAGAGTTGGCAAACTCGAGTACAGCCTCGGTTATTGCTTGTCGATGCCCGCTTTCGTGAATGCCTGTCGTTATTTTTCTATCTAATTTAATTTTGTCTGGTGTGAAGTCTGCGAGTAACGATAACCCTGCGTACCCTGCGCCGAAGTCATCTATAGCGACTCTCATGCCTTGTGAACGGATCTGCTCTATTGCTTGGTAAAATGTGTCACTTTCGCTGATTATTTCTGTTTCGGTAACTTCGATAACAAGCTGCTGTGGTTTCAATTTATTGCGTTTAACCAATTCGTGAAGGTAGTCTGCGACGTTGACGGTGGAGGTAATCGCTCCGGGGCATAAATTGATGGATAAAGACTGGTCTGAAGATAGCAACGCAGCGCCTTGCTTAATTGCTATAGCTTTGCTTTTCAGGTCAAAATCGTACTTTTCCGGCCCAACCAGCTCCTCCAAAATAGTCTCAGGGTATCTCCCATCGTTACTTCTGATTAGGGCTTCAATTGAAGAGACACGAGCTCTGTAGGTATCCACAATAGGCTGAAAGGCAAACTGAATGTCAGAGTTTTCGAAGGGTTTAACTGCTTTTTCTGACGTCGTAACGTTAGCTCTTACGTCTTTGCGCGCGTTATCACTTAAACAAGTTCGCCATTTCCCAGAAGCAAAGCTGTTGAGAAGCGCAAATATCCGGCTTTCCCGGCTAATATTAATGTCCGAAGGTAACCAATAGCAGCGGCTTCCTTCTGCGACAGAAAGCGTTCTTAAATGCCAATCTCCAAAATCGCGTTTGTGAATGACCATTTCGGTCACTTTCATAATGTTGCTGTGACGACTGTCTGTTTTTATATGTTCGAAAAGCGCGTTTACCTTCTCACAATCTCCTTCAAGCACTTGAAAGAAGTATTCCCCATCAAACAAAAGAATACCTGTAATGTGGTTTTTCGCATTAAATGGCAGTGAATCGTTTGTTATTTTAAGAAGTTCATTTTCATCAATTTTTACCGTCGACTGACTTCTGTAAACTAACTGCTTAAGCACGGGTTGCCTCTTGTTAAACTTTGTTTTCATCCCTGCTTCGAACTAGCTGCAACCTCTTTTTACAGCTTTTTCATCATAGTGTGGGGCAAAGTATAGTCTTAGAAACGAGAATCTCGCAAAGTCGGTTTAGGTAACTTTGCTTAACTTAAATTAACGTCTTTCAATGGCGGGAATCTCAATATATGCATCGGGATCAGATTCTTTTAGCGCATTAAGTTTACGTTTTCTTGTCGCTCGCTCATCAATAGTTTCACCAAAAACCTGTACATGTAAGTCGGCAATCAGCGCCTTGCCCTGTTCATTGGTAATTATCCCTAGAAGCTCGCCAGCGTGCATAAACCCTTGTACCCGATATTTCTCAGCATCGACCTTTTTACCGTTTTTGCTGGCTGTATAAAGCGCGATAAGCTGTTCGGTACAAGCATCTAAAAAACGTACCTTCTGTTTCTCATCAATCATTATTTTATTCTTTCCTTCGGTGGCTTGTATTCAGACACCTTAGCGAGATTTTGATGTTATGGGTAGATGTAAGCTTAACTATGCCCCTAACGCCGACTAAGTTAGGCCTATCGATTACTTCAACTAAAGTTCATTGGTGAAATAGCCATTTGATGCCTACGCTCTCATTAGTGCTAGAAAGAAACTTTCTAGGTAGTCACCGTTAAATTTATGTGAGCATCACTATGCGAGTTCAAATAGCGTTAGGCTTGGTTGCGGCCTTAGTATTTGCCCCCGTTGTTGTTGCAAAGGGAAATGCTCATCATTGGGAAACGTCACCCCATCATTTATCTGCATTGGTAGGTACCACTTACACAAAAGAGTGCGGAAACGCTTTTACACTAGGTATCGATTACGAATACCGTGTGAGCGACTTTTTAGGCGTAGGCTTTGTGGCTGAATACGCGTTTGAAGACTTAGACGCTTATACCTACTTGCTTGTTGCTGACCTGCACATTACCAATAATTTTATTGCACAAATAGGCCCCGGCGTTGAGTTCCACGGCAGCCATAAAATGGAGGTGGCCCGGTTAGGCTTTTTGTATGAGTTTGAAGTATCGGGGGTTACCATATCGCCGCAGCTTCATTACGACTATCATCGAAATCATAAAAGTGCAGTGGTTGCTGGTCTAGCAATTGGTATGTCGTTTTGATTACAGCGCAATTCTGCGCCGTTTTTAGCTTTTTATATGACGAAGGCTTTTAATCTAACGTTAATCTTCTAGAAAGTTCTTTTTAAGTAAGTCTGTTTAGTCTTATCTGTGTTCAATTATCAGACTGAGAGACTACGATGAAAAACTTAGCTTTAGCACTAACCGCCCTTCCCTTTATAGCTTCAGCATCCAGTGCAGTTGCATTTGAAAAAGGCGACATTATCGTCCGAGGTGGCTTTGCCACGGTTGCACCTGACGAATCGTCTTCAAACATTAACGTGGGTGACGACTTGGGCTTTGGCCTGACCATTGATAACAACACGCAATTGGGCCTCACCGCGGCCTATTTCATCACGGATAGGGTTAACATAGAAGTATTAGCCGCAACACCGTTCACACATGACGTTAATTTCGCTATCGATAACCCATTAGGAACAGGTAACCAGCTAGGCGAAGTAACCCACCTTCCGCCCACAGTGACGGTTAACTATTACTTTAACGATCCATCAAGTGCTTTTCAGCCCTATGTGGGTGCGGGCCTAAACTATACGTTTATTTATGACGAGCAATTTACGGGAGCTAATGAAGAGGCAGGGCTTAGTGACTTATCTCTAGATAACTCGTTTGGCTTAGCCGCACAAGTGGGAATAGACTATCAGTTAAGCGAAAGATGGTTTTTGAATGCCGCCGTTCGTTGGATAGACATAGACACAGAAGCAAGCTTTAACCTAGGTGATACCCGGGGCTCAGTGAGCGCTATTGAAATTGACCCCTTTGTCTATGCTATTTCGCTAGGTTTCCGGTTTTAGTAACCGTTTAGTTCTTTGATTTCCGCAAAGTGTACGACAATTTGGAGCGTGGTGAGGTTCTTGAGCTGAAGTAATTATAACGAAGACAGATGAAATTAGAGCGAAGACGAACTAACTTATATCAATACCATACAAATCCATACAATGTTGAATATTAATGGATTATGTCTTTGTCTTCGTTTTTTAATCCGCTATGTTGCTCTCTCTTCTGTTATTTAGTCCAGTTTTCGTTGGATTACTCTTCAACAGTAACAAGTTTTGAAATGTTATAGCGATCTAGGTCGTCTCTAATTTCGGTAGTAATATCGAGGTATAGAGTAGGGCTCTTTATAAAATCTTCCCACTTAATGGACTGAATGTATGAGTGTCTACCTGTATAGACTGTTCCACCAACATGTTCATCACACTCTTGTAAATCTGGATATTTTTTATTAAACATATTCCTTCTTTATGCGCCATGACGGCCAAAATCGCGGTTGACGGTCTTTTTCCCCTGAACGTGCCCGTTATCGCACTTTTCGCAAACTCACCGACCACCCTCTGGCGCTGCCCCAAGAAACGCAATGGATGCCTCAGCGCTGGGATAGCGCATTCGTGATAAGCTCCAAGTCTAAGGTGGAGCACACTTGCTTAAACCGTGAAGCGCTCCTTTCCCACAACGGGCCTATGCCAAACGATAATGGAGCTTGAGTAGCATGACAATCCCGGGAGCCCAGGCGCGGCTGGCGCAAATCGTCGAAGCGCTGGCGCGATTGGAAGAACAAAAAACGGCGTTGCTTAACGAACGTAGTGCGCTTTTGCAACAAAGTATGGCGCATCAAGCACAGTACTTCAGTCAATCTGAGACACCCGAGGCCAAGGTTGCCCTGTTTAAGCAATACTTTCGAGGACGCGAAGATGTCTACCCCTTCCGCTGGGAGTCTAAGCAAGGCAAAGCCGGATACAGCCCTTCCTGTGCCAATGAATGGCAAGCTGGGATCTGCAACAAGCCCAAAACGGCATGTTCAGAATGTGCCCACCAAGCCTTCCATCGCTTTGATGACAGTGCCATTAATGCCCATCTTCGAGGGCAACGCACGATTGGGATCTACCCGTTAACGGCGCAAAATGAATGTTACCTGTTAGCGTTTGACTTCGATAAAACGGACTGGTTTGAGGCAATATCGGCACTGCGAAACGTGTGTGAGTCACTGTCTATTGGCTACTTAGTTGAGCGTTCCCGTAGTGGACAAGGCGGTCATTTATGGCTCTTTTTTGAAAAAGCGACAGACGCAAAATCCTCACGCCAATTGGGCACAGCGTTGCTCAATCTGACCATGGACACATACCCGGCCCTTAACTTTGACTGTTTTGACCGCATGTTTCCCAACCAAGATGTCTTACCCAGCGGCGGGATGGGGAACCTCATTGCATTACCGTTACAAAAGCAGCCTCGCTTGTCGGGAAACGCCTGCTTTATTGATACTGACGGGGGTGTTGTCGAAGATCAATGGCAAGCACTGGCGGCGACGGGCAAACTATCACCTGACACTATACGGCAACTACTCGAGCGTCTCGCCGATTATGTGGACGTGGAACCGCAAGTCGCCGAGTTAAAACCCTGGGAAAAATCGACGACCCTTAATACGCCCAAAATTGACGACTGCCCCGCGACAATCGACATCGTCGTGGCTGACAAGCTGTATATTGCTATTGCGGTTTTACCCAACAAACTGGTCGCAACGTTAAAGAAGTTAGCGGTGTTTGCCAATCCTGAATTTTTTAAACGCCAGGCGATGCGATTTTCAACGATTGGCGTACCTCGCTATCTGTGTGCGGCGCACATTGAATCGGGCTATCTGCACCTGCCCAGAGGACTAAAAGGACAAGTTGAAGCGTTACTGGAACAACAGGCTTGTACTATCCGATATCAGGATAAACGCTATGCTGGTCAGCGACTCCCGGCCCTGCGTTTTGAGGGCACGCTTCGCAGCCAGCAAGCGAAAGCGCTAAAAGCCTTACTGGAGAATGAACATGGACTGGTCATTGCGAATACGGGGTTTGGTAAGACCGTTGTTGCACTGGCATTAATCGCCAAACGCGCAGTCAATACATTGGTATTAGTGCACAATAAGGCGCTGGCGGAACAATGGATTGAGCGATGCAAGATATTCCTCAAAGACGCTGAGATGGGATCTCTCCTGGGCGGGAAGGATAAATTAAACGGACGGATCGACGTCGCGACGTATCAAAGCCTGATCAGTAGAAATGGCATTGATATTCATGACAAAGTAGATAGCTATGGGCAAATTATTGTCGATGAATGCCATCACATTCCGGCCTCAAACTATGAAACGTTGTTAAAGAACGTCGCGCCTCAATTCTTGGTTGGCTTTACCGCGACGCCCAAAAGACAAGATGGGTTGGAAAAGCTAATGTATTTTCAACTTGGTGCGGTGTTATTTGAGTCTAAACCAGCGTCGTTAACATTCAGTCAAACGGCCTATGGCTGCGACACCCAAATCGCTTTTCCAGCGACTTGGGTGGATGGTTCGGAGCCGGTAAAAATCACCCAACTGTATCAATACCTGCAAGATAATGCGTCTCGAAATCAGCTCATCACCCGCAGCATTGCCCAGGCAATAGAAGCCAAGCGTCAATGTCTGGTGCTCAGTGAATGTAAAGAACATATTGCAATACTCAGCGAGCAATTAAATACACAAGGCATCAATACCATTGAGCTGCATGGTGGTGTGAGTACTAAGATCCGTAAACAGCGGATTGAACTGATTCAGAAGGGATTACCTGAAAGGACTGTCATCATTGCGACGGGTAAATATGTGGGGGAAGGCTTTGACCTGCCTTATCTGGATACCTTGTTTTTGGCCCTCCCAATTTCCTGGAAAGGGATTGTTGCCCAGTACGCTGGCCGTATTCAGCGTCACCACCCAAATAAAACAGAGGTCACGGTGCACGATTATGTTGATGACTTTCCCATGTTACAACGAATGTGGAAAAAGCGTGCCAATGGATATAAGGCCGTTGGGTACAGTGTCAAAAAGATCGGTAGCGGCACAACTAACAAGCTTCTTTGACCCAGAATGCTAATCCATGTTTATCTAACTGGCTGCATAATTCGAAGTGTACCCCGTGGTATTTTTAATTCTTTTCTCGTTGATACCTACGATACATTACCCCTAATCATGAGCCGTTAATCGGCTCGCCAAAATCGCCAGAGCGGCTTGTTGATTGAGATGCTGTGACGGCAATACCACGGAGCGGACAATTAAACCGGTAGGCACATGCAGAACTTCTACCCCGACATGGGTGGCAGCCAAGCGGGTGGTCGGCGATGGGATGATCGTAAAGACCAAATCAGCGGCAAACGACGACGGCATCGGCATGTCCTTACTTTCGCATGCGCTCGACCGTCAGGCCGTGGGCCTGGGCGAATGCTAGGACTTTGCCTTCAGTCGCGACCACATCATGCTGATAGCGACAGCAGAAAGCGATCCAACGTTGTTCCGGTTTGAAGACTGCTCGCACATCATTCAAGCCATGATCAATGCCATATTGAGTGGTATCGATGGGCACGGCCTCATGGACGTGAAAGTGTTCCTGCGCAAACTGGGTCAGCAGAGGGCGAGGCTCCGTGTCTGCACCCACCTTCCATACAAAATTGCAATACACTGTCATGGTGTCTCCTTTATGCTGGGTCGAGGGAAATATCACTGACCCGGATACGTTGCACGGTCACGTGTGCCGCACGCCACTTTGCCAGTTCGCTGTCCAATAACACCCGTTGTAATGAGCGCACGCAGCCCTCTTTGAGTGGATGCAGTATCGAGATCTCCCCATTTGAGGCCGTCCAATGATAGCTACCTTCTTTCGTATGGATAGGTACAGCACCTTGTATTGCGCAGTGAACGCTAATCGAATTGTCATTGAAGAGCGTGACTAGACAAACCTGGGGAGCGGCGTTGTTAGCGGTTAGTGTGTAAAGTAGCCAACCATCGGGGTAAGTGAGCACGTCATGCTATCGTGTCAGTGGTATCTCTCTTTACGCTAGTATAAGGTAAGGATTAGATCAATAGTCTCTTATAAACAATGAGTTAGTATCACTTTGATACTAACTCCCGCACGGACTGTGGTCTGCGGCTATGTGCTTGTTATTACGCTAGAACTTAACATGGACTCGGATAAACGGCTGGTCAATAGGCCCATTTGAAGGCCACGACTGACGCGTTAAAAGAGGAGAGAGAAGGAGGAGCCACAAGATCGTGGTGTGATTGGGACAGTGTTGTGTTTGCAGGTGCGACCGTTGTATCAGAATGAATTTTTTGTGCTGAATAGGGATTACTGTTTTGCTTTAATATACATGAGGTTATGTTTGAAATTTTCGTTGTGTTGTGAGTTAATACTTTGAAGATAATAGATGAATGTGGTTGACGGGCGGCATGCATATCACTACTATTATAAGCAACACGCCCGCCAAGCCTCTTAACAATGCTCAAATTGTGCGGGCTTTTTTATGCCTGAATTTTACGTCATGGAAGATAAGGCATAATGAATCAATTCAACAAACCCGCGGTTAGTATTACAGAACAAATCGGCATTCTTCAGCACCGCGGTCTAACCATTCAAAATCCAGAACGTGCGGAAAGATATTTAGAAGTAATAAGCTATTTTCGCCTTAGCGCATATATGCGCCCATTCCAAAAGAATATAAACGAACAAGTTGTAGATCATCAATTCAAAGATGGAACTGAATTTAAACAAATAGTGGACTTGTACGCTTTTGATAGAGAATTGCGGCTGCTCATTATGGACGCTATTGAGAGAGTAGAAGTTGCAATCCGAGCTACCTTGAATAACGTTATGGCTAACAAGCATCAAACTGATGATATATGTAGTGGCTCCCACTGGTACTTGAATGAATCATTATTTAAATCCTCATACCAGCACAAACGACTTTTGAAAGAAATCGAAGATAAGCAATCAAAAGAATCCAACGATCTTCAGAGAGATGTAAAAAAGATTGAACGAACTTCCGTTTCTGCCGAAGTTAAAGATCGGCGGATTGAAAGAAGAGTCCGAGAGAATTATGCCCGCTTCTACCAACATACATATGATTCTCCTAAGTTAATGCCAGGTTGGGCGATGGTGGAAGAATTAACTCTTGGGAGTATATCTCACCTATATCGAGGGCTAGCAAAAGATAATGACCGTAAAGATATCGCTAGAAGATTTGACTTACCTCAAGAGGTTCTTGAAAGTTGGTTGCATACGCTAAACTTTGTGAGGAATTGTTGCGCACATCATAGTCGACTTTGGAATCGAGAATTGTCTGTTCAGCCTAAGATTCCAAATGGTGATAATTGGCAGTTGCCAGACAGACTTGAGCCCAGCCAAGTTCAGCCTAAGCGTCGTATTTATATGGTGTTACTTATGTTAGGTCACCTAATGAGGCAGGTTAGTCCAGATAGTCAATGGCATAATAAAGTAAAAGCGCTAGTTACACTTCATCCCGAAGTGCCAAAATTTCCTATGGGCTTTCCAGATGATTGGCTCAACCACGAATTCTTCAGTAGTTAAGTATCGCGAGACATCAAAAACATCTCGATGAAATACGGGTTTTGCAAAGTCCATGTGAGATTCAGTAAAATTATTCATACTAGAATGTCTTCGTTTTAATTTGATATTTATAGAAATCGAATGGGTTTTATTCAGAGGTCTATAAGGCTACTTTGTCTTCGTTTTAGTTAAGCCGGTTCATTCTAAACCACCTGCCCTGCTGCCCAACCACTGCTCCATGCCCACTGGAAGTTAAAGCCACCTAGCCAACCAGTAACGTCAACCACTTCGCCAATGAAGTACAGGCCTTCGACATTTTTCGCCATCATTGTTTTTGATGATAGGTCATTGGTATCTACACCGCCTATAGTAACCTCGGCGGTGCGATATCCTTCTGTGCCGTTTGGCTTTATTTGCCAATTCTCTAGGGTGTCAGCAATGGCGTCGCACTCGCCGTGAGTCAGCTGTTTCACCGGCACGTTGCGCCAACTATGATACTCAATAAGGCTCTGCACCATACGCTTTGGAAATACTTTATTTAAACAGGTAGCAAGCAATGCGTCTGGCGTCTCTGTGCGTGCAGTTTGTAGAAGCGCCGTAGCATCGTCGTTAGGTAGCATGTTGATACTTAAGCTGTCACCCGCTTCCCAATAGCTGGAAATTTGTAGCATGGCAGGGCCGCTCAACCCTCGGTGGGTAAACAACATCGCTTCTTTAAACGTAGTGTCGTTGCAGCTGGCATATACATCAACTGCGATACCGCTAAGCTCTGCCAGTGTGTCTTTATCTTTATCGTGCAAGGTAAAGGGAACAAGTGCTGCACGAGTAGGTAATACGTTAAGGCCAAATTGCTGCGCTATTTTGTAGCCGAATGGCGTGGCACCTAGCTTGGGCATGCTTAAACCGCCGGTAGCAATTACAAGGGATTCACACTCATACTCACCATTCGAGGTTGTAAGTGAGTACCCACTTTCATTCTTTTCAACACTTAGAATCTCGCAACGAGTAGTAATCGTCACATCCGCTTTGTTGCACTCATTAAGCAGTAAATCGACGATCTCTTTGGCGCTATCATCACAAAACAATTGGCCTAAGGTTTTTTCATGGTAGGCAATGCCATACTCGGCAACCAAGCCAATAAAGTCCCATTGAGTATAGCGACTTAGTGCCGACTTACAAAAGTGAGGGTTTTGCGAAAGAAAGTTTTCAGGGCCTGCATACATGTTAGTGAAGTTACAGCGGCCACCTCCTGACATCAGGATTTTTCGGCCCACTTTTTTAGCGTGATCGAGCACTTCTACGCTGCGTCCGCGCGCGCCGGCCTGCGCCGCACAAAAAAGCCCTGCAGCTCCTGCACCTATAACAATTACATCGCGCTTGATCACAATTAACCTCTAGGAAAAACGGCCAATGGATGTGTGGTTATTAACTGTACGAAGGCGCGAGTACCGGGCTTTATAGCATTTTCGTGGCTTACTCGTACTTTAAGCTCGTCGCCGCAATCTAAGACAACCGCGTAAAGCCGACTTTCGCCTTCGTAGCGTACCCATTCAACCGTACAGTTAGTTTCACTTAGTGCAGCATCTAAGCTTAAATCGTCAGGGCGTACCAACAAGTCTACGTTGCCGCTTGCACCTTGAAGCGGTGTGCCCGGCACATTACCAATATCGGTAACCACTGTTTTGTCTGTATTTGCTGCGCTGCTATCGAACGTCGCACTTAAGAAGCTCGCTTCGCCCATAAAACGCGCCACAAAACGGCTGGCAGGAGAAGAGTAACAGGCTTCAGGTGTGTCTAATTGCTCAAGCACACCTTTATTAAGTATACCCACTCTATCGCCAACGCTTAGCGCCTCTTCTTGATCGTGCGTTACCCAAATAGCAGGTACGCCTGCTTTTTTTAAGGCATCGCGAATTTCCCAGCGCAAGCTGTCTTTTAGCGCAGCATCAAGGTTTGAAAGGGGTTCGTCTAGCAATACAAAGGAAGGTTCGTGAGCTAGCGTTCTTGCTAGCGCAACGCGCTGCTTTTGACCGCCAGAAAGACGTGCAGGTTTTGCATCGCGGAAGTTATCTAGGCCTAATAATTGAAGCCAATGATCGGCCAGCTTAGTGTCTTTTAAACGAAAGCAAACGTTCTGCTGAACGGTAAGATGAGGAAACAACGCAAAGTCTTGAAACACCATACCCACGTTACGCTTTTCAGGCGGAACATGTTTGTTTGCTGTACTTTCCCATTCACCTAGGCTCATAGCACCTTCTGAAATAGGAATAAGCCCAGCCAACGCTTGCAAAATGGTGGTTTTACCGCAGCCGGTTGGCCCCACCAGCATCAGGATTTCGTCTTGTCCAAGCTCAAGATTTAACTTGTCGACAACGCGGGTAGACCCATAATTCACAGACAAATTATTTACACTAAGCATTACGAACGATCATCCTCGGTAACGGTAAACTGGGCTTTTCTTTCGCCCGACAGCATGAGAATTAACCCCACACCTGATAATAAAACAAGTAAAAGCCCTGGCACGGCTGCGCGGCCAAAGTAACCCGCTTCGTAAACTCGCCACATATAGGTAGCTAAGGTTTCAAATCCTGTAGGTCCTAACATAAGCGTTGCAGGTAGTTCGCGCATGGCTTCTAAGAACACAAGCGCTGCACCCGCAATCATACCACGAAGGGTTAACGGCAGCGTAATTCGCATAAATGCCTCACGCGGGCTAGCGCCCAGCACGCGAGCAGCTTTTACCAGACCTGAATCAATATTCTCAGCTGTACTTCTTACACTTCCCACAGCAAGTGGGATAAAGCGCAGTACATAAGCCATCACAAGCAGACTTAACGTTTGATAGAGCGCGGGCAACTGCAGGCCAACATAAACAAGGGCTGTCCCCATTACGATACCCGGAACCCCAAAGCCAAAATAAGTAATGCGCTCCATAAAACGTCCAGCTTTTCCGGCAATAGCGGCGTGAGCCACCGGAATGGCTAGCAATACAGCAACAATCGCTGCAATAAATGACGCATGAGCTGAGTTCCACGCATAGCTAAATTCAAAACCGCCGGCGCCTTCTCGCACTAACCACAGCGTAAAAATAGCAAGGGGAAGCACAATAGCCATAAATACCACCGGCATAGTAGCCAGCAACATTAGGTTTCGCTGCCAGCGAGCAGGAAACAACGATAAATGCTTACCTGGGCGCTCTTGAGCGCCACTAATACGACTTTCTATAAATAGAATAAGCCCAACAATAACCATTAGCTGAAGGCTCAGCATGGCGGCTTGACTAAGACCGAAGGCGTTATACTCAACAAAAATAACACGGGTGAAAGTGTCAAAGCCCATTATTGCAGGCGTACCAAAATCGGATAACGCATAAAGTGCAGCAAGGAGTGCCCCTGCGGCAACGCTATTCACAACACGCGGTAAAACCACTCGCCATAAGCTTGCGCCTAAGGTTAACCCTAACGTACGCGCCGCGTTAACTAAGCTTGCATCTAAACTCAGTAAGCTTGAACGGGTTGTCATCATGACAAATGGATAAGTATAAAGGCTCATGACCAGCGCAGAGCCCCAAAGGCCGCTGATAGGTGGAGTGCTAATTCCCAGTACGTTTTCAATTTCGCCACCTGTGCCAAATGAAAAGTACATCGCAAATGCGCCAATGTAGCTTGGTAGTGCTAATGGCGCGGCAAGTAAAATGAGCCAAAACCGCTTAAATGGCATCTGCACATAAGCGGTTAAAAAGGCAAGCGGCACTCCGATAAGTACAGAGCCAATAATGGTAAGCACCACCAATGACACCGTGTTCGCTAGTACCCTTAGGTTATGGGTATCGAAAAGTTGCGCACTATCTTGAGCTAGAGAAAACAAAACGCCGACGGGCAATAAAGCCATCAGCGCGATAAGAAGTGCCAGTGGATACGACTTTGGCCAATTTGTCACAGTACGCCAACTTCCCTCATAAGATTAAGTGTAGGGCGTAAGTCAGCCAGTTTACGAAGGTCCATTTCAGGCGGTGACAGCGTACTTAGGTCAGCTAAGCCTTGCGGCTGTTCAACCCCTTGAACCAGAGGGATTTCGTAGGCTTCGCGAGCAAGATAAGACTGAACTTCGTGCGAAAGCAGGTAACGAATAAAGTTAACCGGCAAGTCACCGTCGCTCAATGCCACAATACCAGACGCATTTACTAGGCAACCTGCGTCGCTTTTACTGTACGCAAGCGCTACGTTTGCGTTCGGCTTACCTGATTTAAGGCGAAGGGTGTAGTAGTGATTCGCAAAGCCGATATCGACTTCACCACGTTCAACGCCCATCACTACACCAAGTTCGCCTGCGTACTTTTTCGAGTGCTTATTAATGCCTTTAAGCCATGATTTAGTGGCTTTATCGCCCTCTAAAATGCGCATTGCAGTGACAAAAGACTGAAACGATGAGTAGGCGGGTGCCCAGCCAATTTTTAAATCGCTGTCGGCTAATGCCATCACGCTTTCAGGGATTTGCTCCGGTTTAACACGCTCAGTGTTATAAGGCAGTGTACGCACACGACCTGTTACCGGTGACCAGCTCGGATACTGAAAATCTTCACGCAGCTGCGCAGTAAGGTCGTCTGGCAACGGCTTAGCCGCGCCAGCATCAGTAACCATGCCAATAGAGCCCGTGTCTACGGCCCAGAAAAGGTCGGCGCGTTTAACGCCTGCCTTAGTCTCAGCGACGATGGTGTTGGCTAATGCCGCAGAGCCGCCGCGTCTTATTTTAAGATTAAGCTTTGGATTGCGCTTTTCGATGGCCTTTAGAACATTCTCGTACAAGCCACCTTCACCACGACCTAAGTAAAGTGTGAGATCACCTTCCAATTTAGGCAGTGACTCAACTGACACACTGCCTGTTTGTGTCATAGCGTGAGCAAGACTAAACGGCAAACCAGATAATGCACCGGCCGCTGCTAAGCCTTGTAAGAATGTTCTACGTTGCATACACCTTCCTTAAAATACGTCTTTACGACTTTGTTCTACTTCAACCAAAAGTGCGCGAGCGCGGTCAAGTTTGGCCTGCATAGACTCTACGACCTTACGAACTGAATCAACGCCAGTGTCTTTTGAGATAGCTTGTGGAAGCGTTACGTTAAAGTCTTTCTCCAAGTCTTCAACCAAAGCTGCGTTTTTCGCAATCAAATCACCTTCCACACCTTCAAATCGTTGAAGGTAAGTATCGTGAACGAGTGTAGTTGCTACTTCGTGAAGCTGTTCCGCGTACTTAGCAACAACACGATCAAGACGTGTTTTAATATCGTCGATAACTTCAGGGCCTGTGGTAGGTTCTTTTTCGGTGGTTTGAACCTTGTTCACTAAGCCTTTCTTTTGATACTGGGACGCAAGTTTAACTGCGCCTAACGCCTGCCACAAGGCATGATTTAGCTTCTCTTGCTCTACGCGCACGTCTGCAACAGGCTTGCCTTCATCAATGGCGACTTTCACACCATAAATACCTTGCCAAATAGAGGCGTAAATAGGCACATACTGGGTTTCGATAGCAGAGTGAAAATCCACCTCTTCCCAATACTCAATCAGTGCATCGGTCTTAAGCGATTTATCTTTTGCTTCATATGCATCAACAACACTGCCAAACTTGCTCTCTAACCAATGTACCTCTTCCGTATATTCGCCGATGTGCGCGTGAAGATTGTTCACGTGATCGCCAATGGCACCGTTAGCAAGCGCCTGAGAAGATAGCATCGAGAAAGTGACCGCAGAAGCCAGTACCAAAGCACTCATTTTTTTCAGTGTTGTTGTCATAATTATTCCTAAAACGTTTGTCTTTTCACGCAAATGATACTTATTATCATTAAGCAAGTAAAGGTAACTGAACGAGCCCACATGCTAAGTAACGTAGTGTGTTAGCCCTTATTTTTTCTGCACTTTCGACACAGAATACTGCATGTTAGTTCATTAACCTTCACTGAACGTACTGATATTCAACGCTATTTACAGAGCGCCAGATCATACATAGGTTACATTTTAATGAAAATGGCAACCAAGTATACGCTTAAGTAAAGAATACCAAGCCGCATAGATAGTTGCCCACTCAGAAGCTTGCCAGACCTTCTCGAAGGGCGAGTAATTAACTATGCGGACTGGTATTAACGAATATTCACAAACATCTAAATAAAAAAAGCCCGCAACCGTGGTTGCGGGCTTCTTGATATCTTAATGCCGTGCTTGCCGGTTTAAAGGCTATCTAGCATGCTTTGCGCATCGCTTACATCGAAACGACCTGGATCTTCAACGTTAAGCTTTTTCACTTCACCATCTTCTACAAGCATAGAGTAGCGCAGTGAGCGCAAGCCACCGAAGTTGCTAGTGTTCATATCTAAGCCAATTTGCTTTGTGAAATGACCATTGCCATCGGCAAGCATAATAATTTCTTCAGCGTTATTCGCTTTGCCCCACGCATCCATAACGAACGCATCGTTAACAGACAGGCAAATGATGCTATCTATCCCTTTGGCTTTAATTTTGTCTGCAAGCGCCACATAGCCCGGCAAATGAGCTTGTGAACAGGTTGGCGTAAACGCCCCTGGTACTGCAAACAACACAACGCGCTTGTCCGAGAAAAGTTCATTAGTGCCTGGGTTTGTCACTTCTCCATTGACTAAAAGACCGAAATCCACCTCGGGCAAGGTGCTACCAACTTGTATCATGTTGTTCTCCTAGGGTTTTTGACACAAATACACATCAAATCTATGTTTTTTACTTTCTATTGCCATGGAGGGTTTCTCTCCTGCCAGCACGTCTGCACTGTTTGGGCGTTTCACCACTACCCGGTGCGTGGCTAGCTCTAGTGCTGGCGGTAACAGCGCATCTGCGTCTGGGTCATGACCAAGCAGTTGCTGAAACAGCCGCATTTCCTTTTTCACCAAGGCTGACTTCTTTTTGTGTGGGAACATGGGGTCTAAGTAAATAGCGTTCACATTCTCACCAGTGAAGTATTGCATTACCTCAGCACTATTTCCATGTTGAAGCGACATTTTAGCTGCAAGTTCCGGAAAACTAAGCGCTAATCTGCGAATACCATCTTCAAGTAAGGCGGCAACCACGGGCGATCGCTCTATCATTGTGACCTTGCAGCCAACGCTTACCAAAACAAAGGCATCACGACCTAGCCCAGGTGTTGCATCTACCACATGCCACGCTTCGTTACCTTTAAGGCCAATGGCTTTAACAATAGGTTCTTTGCGCCCGCCACCGTGCTGCTTGCGATACAAACTAGCGGGCGATGCAAAATCAACCTCTACTGGGTTCACTTTTTTCTCGCCTGCGTCGGCAAGGCCTAGCACGCCGTTTTGTACCTGTAGATACAGGCCTTCGGTAGGCTTTTCACTGCTGCTGACAACAGGAAAACCCCACTTCTCACTGATTGCACTAATTAATTTAGCGTCATCGCTATTGGCGTCATCACAAATGATTAAAGGCACATGATTAAGCATGACCGTACTGCTCCTTGTGCCCTATCCACCTATTAATGATGGCTTGAGCGTGAGAGGGATACTTGTCCCAAAGGGTATAGGCAATTTCCTGAACCTTAGGAATAAGAGCGGCGTCGCGCACAAGATCTGCTATTTTAAGCTCGGCCATTCCGGTTTGTTTTGTCCCCATAAACTCACCCGGACCACGAATTTCCAAATCTCGCTGGGCAATATAAAACCCGTCATTAGACTCACGCAATACGCCAAGGCGCTGAGTAGCGGTTTTCGATAGTGGGCTTTGGTACATAAGTACACACTGACTTTCTACCGCACCACGCCCTACTCGCCCTCTAAGCTGGTGAAGCTGCGCTAGGCCCAAGCGTTCAGGGTTTTCAATAATCATGATACTGGCATTGGGCACATCTACGCCTACTTCAATGACGGTAGTTGCGACCAATAAATCCAGCTTTCCGTCTTTAAAGTCAGCCATAACCTGCGCTTTTTCAGCGGGTTTTAATCGCCCGTGTACCAAGCCAACGTGTAAGTCTGGCAGCGCGGTACGCAGGGTAACCGCAGCGTCTTCTGCTGCCTGACATTCCAACACTTCCGACTCATCAATAAGCGTACACACCCAATACGCTTGCCGACCATTTTCTTTACAGGCCTGACGCACTCGCTCTATCACATCAGCGCGGCGTGTATCCGGCAGCACCACAGTTTGTACCGGTGTTCTGCCCGGTGGCAATTCATCAATAACCGAAGTGTCTAAATCGGCATAGGCCGTCATGGCCAGCGTTCTTGGAATAGGCGTTGCCGTCATGATCAGCTGGTGAGGATAGCGGCCTTGTTGCTCACCTTTATCACGAAGGGCTAACCGTTGATGCACGCCAAAACGGTGCTGCTCATCCACAATAACCAGCGCTAACTGCTGGTAGTTCACGCTTTCTTGGAAAATAGCATGGGTACCCACCAACATTTGAATATCACCGGCTTCTAACCGCGCTAATACTTCATTACGGGCTTTGCCTTTAAGCTTTCCGGCAAGCCAACCTACCTCTATTCCCAAAGGCTCTAGCCATCCGCGAAAGTTATTGGCGTGCTGTTCTGCCAATAGCTCTGTGGGCGCCATTAACGCTACCTGATGCCCTGCCCCAATGGCTGATAACGCTGCCAGTGCGGCAACCAAGGTTTTACCCGAGCCAACGTCTCCTTGAACCAAGCGCATCATGGGTCGCGCATGCTGCATATCTTTTTGAATGTCTTGTACCACGCGAGCCTGAGCACCCGTTGGTGAAAATGGTAATTGGGCAAGCATTTTATCGATAAGCGGCTGATTCACCTTAATGGGAATGCCAGGCTGCGCATCTGATAGCTTTCGCACTTTAAGCACACTAAGGTGATGAGACAGCAGCTCTTCAAGAATTAACCGATACTGGGCAGGGTGCAACCCCTCTTCCATTTCGTGAACGTCGACATCAGGCGGCGGCCTGTGTACCAGATGAAGGGCCTCGTTCAGGCTTATTTGATTATCGTAAATACCGTCGGGCAGCAAATCGGCCAGCGCCCCTTTATCCAAAAGCTTTAAAGCTTGGTCAGTCAAATTACGAAGGGTTAGCTGTTTTACACCGTCGGTAGTGGGATAAACCGGGGTTAGTGATTCTTCTGATGGTGGCGCGTCTTCATCCACAAGCTTAAACTCTGGGTGCATCATCTCAATGCCCCACTTGCCAGTACGCACTTCTCCAAAACAGCGCACCGTGTTGCCTGGTGTCATGATTGAACGCTGCACCGCACCAAAGTGGAAAAAGCGTAAGGTTATGGTACCCGTACCGTCGCTAAGCTTGACCACCAGCATGCGCTTCTTGCCATATTGAATGTCGGCGCTCATTACCTGGCCCTGCACGCTTACATGAGTAAACGGGCGGCACTCTGCCACGCTATAAATACGGGTTCTGTCTTCGTAGCGGTGAGGAAGATGAAACAGAATATCTTGAAGGGTAAACAAACCTATTTTGTTAAGCTTTTCTGCCACCTTTGCGCCTACGCCTTTAAGCGCAGTAATGGGTGTAGTGGCCAGTGCTTGCATCAAGCGATATCCTTCTTTTGGAACATTAACTATTTAACCTTTGAATTGGCACAAGCTGGTGTTATTCAACATGTTATAGGAAAAGAAGTGTAAAGGATTGTTGAGGGGTTGGCGAGTACGCTTTAGGCCAGTTTTTTACGCTGGCCCCTATACAAGTACGAGCAAAACTAAAAGTGCTACCAATAGGTTAGGCCCTAGTCGGCCTCTAGCGCGTTTGCTTCTGCTTTTGTGATCTGCATTTCTTTCCACCAGCTATCGTCGGCATCCACTTCACCAATGGCGTTAATAGCAGGCAAAGGCAAACCTTTGCGTTGGCAAAGTTTATACAAACGCGGGTAACCATTTTGAAAGGCCAATGCTTGGCACTCTTCTTCTGGTAACTGCTGGGTGTTATACATACCTGCAATAGTACGTTGGCGCTGGGCTTCGTAAAGTACTAGCGCTGCGGCTACCGATACGTTCAACGACTGCACCATGCCCATCATAGGAATAACAATGTCGTGATCGGCAACGGCTTTCGCCTCATCAGAGGCACCGTATTTCTCTTGACCAAACAAAATAGCCGTAGGCTTGGTGTAATCAATATCACGAAAATCGACAGCGGTATCAGATAAGTGGGTTACCAGCACCTGCATACCTTGACCTTTTAATTCAGCCATCGCGTCGTTGATATTATCGTGATTGGTTTGACGCACCCATTGTTGGCTGCCCATAGCGGTGCCGCGACGAAACTGGTATTTCTTTTCCCACACGGTGTGAACGCGATGAATACCCACTGCATCACAGGTTCTCACTACTGCAGATACGTTATGCGGCTTGTGTACATTTTCAAGGCAAACCGTAAGATCTGTTTGCCTTCTTTCCAGCACTTGTCTTATGCGTTGGTAACGCTCAGGTGACATGGCTTACTCCGGCAGTTCCATTACACCATCAATTTCAATTTGTGCACCTTTAGGCAATGCCGACACCTGAACGGCTGCGCGTGCTGGGTAAGGCTTGGTGAAGTAACGGCTCATAATTTCATTAACCGTTGCAAAGTGACCTAGGTCGATAAGGAAGATGTTCACCTTCACTAAGTCGTTTGTAGTGCCGCCCGTAGCGTCACACACCGCTTTAATGTTCTCAAAAACTTGTACAGCTTGCGCTTCAAAGTCGTCAGAAACCATTTCCATAGTTTCAGCAACAAGAGGAATTTGCCCTGAAAGATAAATGGTAGTACCTGCTTTAACTGCTTGGCTGTAAGTACCAATAGCAGCAGGTGCCTTATCGGTCTGAATAATAGACTTAGACATAGTAGTTCCTAAATAGTGTAGTAATTAGTGTCGTGATTGACTATGACGAGACACTCTTTGAACTTCCGGCATGGTACGTATTTTCTTCATTACGCGAGCCAGGTGCACACGGTTGTGCGTGGTAAGTTCAAGGTCAATAAAGTAGATATTACTCTCTTTCTCTTCAGTTTGCAGACCAATGATATTGGAATCGCACCCTGAAATGGTGTTCGTTAAAGTTGCCAGTGTGCCCTGATGGTTAAACAACTCTATACGCAATGACGCTTTAAATTCGCCTTGCGGGTTGTCGTCCCACTGCATGGGCAATACGCGTTGAGGTTCTTCTCGCGTAAGCTTGCGAATATTGTTACACCCAATTTGGTGAATAGTCATGCCGCGGCCTGGGCTTAAAACCGCTACAATTTCATCGTCTGGAATAGGATGGCAACAACGAGAATAGTGAACAAGCAGGCCTTCTGTGCCGCGAATAGCCACATTACCTTTCTTGTCTGATAAGTCTGTTGTGCTTTCACCCAATAAACGGCGCGCTACAATTGCGCTTAGCTCGTTACCAAGCCCGATATCTACTAGCAAATCGTCAAAATTAGCATGCTTAGTTTCGGCCACCACACGTTCGATATCTTCGTTTGGAATATCGTCTAATTTCACGCTGCCTAACGCATGGCGAAGTAGACGGTTACCCATGTTGACCGCTTCTTGAGAGTGCTGTTTACGCAGATACTGACGAATACGGGTTCGCGCGCGAGCGCTCACAACAAAGTTTAGCCAGTTCGCATTAGGCTTCGCTTTCGGCGAGGTAATAATTTCCACGGTTTGACCGTTTTCAAGCGGCTTGCTTAAGCTAAAGTTTCTGCGCTCTACGCGCACACCTACGCAGGTATTACCCACATCGGAATGCACGGCATAAGCGAAGTCAACGGCGGTTGCGCCCATTGGCAACTCGATAATACGTCCGTCTGGTGTAAATACGTAAATTTCATCAGGGAACAGGTCGGTTTTTACCGATTCGATGAATTCAAAGGATGAGCTGGCCGATTGCTGAAGCTCAAGCAGGCTTTGCATCCACTTGCGCGCTCGAAGCTGTGCAGTGGTGCCATTATCGCCAGGCTCTTTGTAAAGCCAGTGCGCCGCCACTCCTTTGTCTGCCATTTGGTCCATTTCCTGGGTTCGAATTTGAATTTCCACAGGAATGCCGTGCGGGCCAATTAATGACGTATGCAACGACTGATAGCCGTTGGTTCGAGGGATAGCGATATAATCTTTAAAACGGTTTTCAATAGGCTTGTACAGCCCATGCATAGCACCGAGGGCGCGATAACAGTTATCTACCGATTGAACAACGATGCGAAACGCATAAATATCCATTACCTCATTGAACATAAGTTCTTTGTTTTTCATTTTGCGGTAAATGGAATACAAGTGTTTTTCGCGACCCAATACATTCGACTCAATTTGGTAGGCGTCTAAACGAGTGTTCAGCTCTTCGCGAATGTTTTCGATAATCTCTTTACGATTACCGCGGGCCTGGCGCACAGCAGACTTTAGTGCGCGATGGCGCATAGGATACATGGCCTGAAAACCTAAATCTTCAAGCTCATTTTTAATGTCGTGAATACCCAAGCGGTGGGCGATTGGCGCGTAGATCTCTAGCGTTTCTAGCGCAATGCGGCGGCGCTTGTCTGGTCGTAATGACCCGAGCGTGCGCATGTTGTGCGTGCGATCAGCAAGCTTGATAAGAATAACCCTGATGTCTTGCACCATGGCCATCATCATTTTACGGAAGTTCTCCGCCTGCGCTTCCTGTTTAGTGCTAAACGCGAGTTTATCTAGCTTACTAACACCTTCTACCAGTTCAGCAACGGTATCGCCAAAAGCTTCGGCTAAGTCTTCTTTGCTGTAATGGGTATCTTCAATAACGTCGTGAAGGAGTGCCGCCATGATCGTTTCGTGATCAAGGTGCATGTCAGCCAAAATACCGGCAACTGCAACTGGGTGAGTAATGTACGGATCGCCGCTTGAACGCATTTGTCCGTCATGCGCTTCTTGCGCAAGCACAAAAGATTCTTGTACCAACTGAACGCGGTCGGCTGGTAAGTACTCTAAAACTTTCTGCTTTAAACCTTCAAACAAATACACAGTGAAGCGTGACCCTTATCTAACGTTACAACCCTAAGAATACGTTTAATTGTGCAAGAAGCCAATACGCCAAAAGTAAAGCGCCAGTGCTTTTTTCAAAGCACTGGCGCTAAAATACCGATAAAACCGTTAAAAAGAGGTTTTATTGATCAGATAGGATGTTTGCTACTGATGCAAATTCAGCATGTTCTTGCTGCTCTTGAGCTTGAAGTTCTGCTTGTTCAAGCGTAGCAGCCGTTACCAAACCTTCTTCAATTTCACGAAGTGCTGTAACAGTTGGCTTATCGTTTTGAACGTCAACCATAGGATCTTTGCCTTCAGTGGCAATTTGACGTGCACGGCGTGCAGCAACAAGCACTAGGTCAAAGCGGTTACCAATTTTATCTACGGCATCTTCTACAGTTACGCGAGCCATGTATTTCTCCGAAAATTAGGTTGAGCAAGTTATTCAAAAAACGGCCGCGTAGTATACACAGATACGTGGCGCGATCCTAGCGTTTTGTTTGAATTTGAAGCAGTCAGATCATGCAATTTATGCAGCGATCGTTCGATGCTAAAACAAAACACGTGTTGTTAAGTTAAGCTTACGCGCTACCGAGCAGTTCGTCCAATAGCACTTGATGGCGCATTTGTTGTTTTCCCGTGCGAAGTCGCTGTGCTGTAACGATGGCTTCCAAATCGTTTAATGCAGTCGCGAAGTCGTCGTTGATAATTACACTTTCGAATTCATTGAAATGAGACATTTCAGCTACGGCTTGCGCCATACGCCCTGCAATGACTTCTTCACTGTCTTGACCGCGATTATTTAAACGCTGCTCTAGCACGTCGAGTGAAGGCGGAAGAATGAAAATACCGCATGTGTCTGGCATAAGCTTTTTAACTTGGCGCGCGCCCTGCCAATCGATATCTAGAAATACGTCAATGCCACGGTGCAAAGTTTGTTCAATTGTCACGCGGGATGTGCCGTAATAATTGCCAAATACTTCTGCGTATTCAAAAAACACACCCTGTTCAATCAGCGCTTCAAACTGCTCTCGGCTCACAAAATGGTAGTGCACGCCGTCGACTTCACCCGGACGAGGTTGACGTGTTGTATGAGATACAGACACCTGCATTGGCGTAGCTGTATTGCTTTCATACTTTTCCATTAGCGCCTTTATAAGGCTTGATTTTCCTGCTCCAGAAGGAGCTGCAAGAATGAATAAGTTGCCGAGTAGTGAAGCCATAGGGTATTAAAATTCTTTCAAAATGTGGTGATTTCAAGTGGCAATGATAGCATATTAAGCGGTTGTGCCGTACCTTTCATTGCATAGTGAAAACTTGGATCACTTTACCAAGCTTATGCCGATGGGTTACCACAGCAAAAATTAATGGGGTCAGAGTACTTTTTCTGGCCCTAAATGTACTCTGACCCCAAAACTAGGAAATAAAGCATGACTCAGCAACTTCTGCCGTGCGTAGAGATAAACCCATCCACTACGCCTGATGCCTGCGTTATCTGGCTTCACGGTCTTGGCGATTCAGGCCATGGTTTTGCGCCTATTGTGCCCGAGCTAAAATTACCCGAATCAATGGCGGTTAAATTTCTCTTTCCTCACGCTCCAGAACGCCCTGTGACTATCAATGGCGGCATGAGAATGCGCGCTTGGTACGATATCAAATCGTTAGATTTTGAAAGCCGTGCGGACTTAGAAGGTGTAAAAGAGTCGGCTGCTCAGGTAGAAGCGCTTATCGAAGCACAAATTGAAAGTGGCATTCCTAGCGAACGTATTGTACTTGCAGGATTTTCTCAGGGCGGTGTTATTGCTCTGCACTTAGCACCTAGATATGCCAATAAATTTGCAGGTGTTATCGCTCTATCTACCTACATGTGCGAGCCATCACTTCTTGGAAGCGAAGCAAACGATATAAACCGTGAAACGCCAATTATGATGGCACATGGTGAGCAAGACGAAGTGGTGCCGGTATTTATGGGCAATGCTGCGTTTAAAACGCTGAGCGGAAGTGGCTTTAATGCCACGTGGCAGACTTACACCATGCAGCACAATGTTTGTATGCAAGAGCTTAACGACATAAGTGCTTGGCTTCAAAAAGTTCTAGGGTAATGCCTTAAGAGCCTGTTGGTTCTTGCTGCAAATTACGTTCATATAATAAAGATCAACAGGCCCTAGTATTTAAACAAAAGAGAAAGCTGGTGAAGCAACAAAAGCCAGCTTTCTTCTTAGCGTAAGTGGGTACACGTCTGTCGATTGAAAAGTCGCGCCTTCCGTCTCTTCTTTATTTCATGTTTATTCCAAAACTATTCGACGACTCTGTTGCGCCCCGCATTTTTAGCTTTGTAAAGGTTGTCATCGGCCTGCTTCAAACAAGCGTGCAAGTTTGTATCAGTAAGCGCTGTGGCTACACCAAAGCTTGCGGTTATCGAGTGATTCACATCACCCTCTACAAACGGATTAGCTTCAACCACCTTCCTTATTTTTTCCGCTAATTTTACCGCTTGGCTCAACGTTGCATGAGGGAATAGGACCAAAAACTCTTCACCACCGGTTCTTGCCACCACGTCAGTAGTTCTTACTGCTTCTTTCATTAGGCGAGTGATGTGTATAAGCACTTCGTCACCAATATCGTGGCCATAGGTATCGTTGATTGTTTTGAAATGGTCAATATCTACCACCACCGCACTTAATGGGAAATGAGCACCGGGATCTTGCATTGC
Source organism: Alteromonas sp. MmMcT2-5 (assembly GCF_022348315.1). Taxonomy (NCBI): domain Bacteria; kingdom Pseudomonadati; phylum Pseudomonadota; class Gammaproteobacteria; order Alteromonadales; family Alteromonadaceae; genus Alteromonas; species Alteromonas sp. MmMcT2-5. The sequence goes on from NZ_JAKRFB010000005.1 coordinate 58,115, forward strand.
GCGTTCAAAAAAAACAGCTTCAAGAAACCGCCTATTGGGAAGTTTTGTAAGTGGATCGGTATTAGCCTGACGCATGCGCTCTAAATTTTCACGCAGCATTTCTTTTCTGCTTTGATGCCAGAAATTTTCACCTATAAAGGCGACGCAAATGAAACAGAACGTAGCGATTAGGAAACGGGAAACATGTTCTGCTGGGTACTCAGCCACTATTTTTTCTTGATTGTAGAGCATAAAAATAGCGATACCCAGAGTTACTGCCACGTAAACCATAGCGGGCTTAAAACGCACAACAATTATCTGAATAAAAAGCAGGGGAAAGATAAAATAAAGCCCGGTGTTATTGAGGCCGCCGGTGTAAACCAAGCCGTTTATGGTAAATGCTACCACTAAGCCTGCTAGATAATAGAAGACATCAACGCGAGGGAACATATGGGATAACGCCACATTGGCGTACACAAAAGCAGCTGACCCCGCCAGCGTTCCAACGAGCAATGGGTTGTTTGTACCCATGTTGATCCACGCCATAAACGCCATAATGGTGCCACCAACATAAGATATGAAATATAGCGTTAAGCGCCTTCGTTTTGCTTCCGCTTCATCTTGCTGGGCACTTCTAAGTAATTGACGCAACGACGAACTGTCCATAAAAAGACTTATCTCCGCATTTAAAACTAATTAACCATTATTCCTTTCAGCATAGACTGAATGTTCAATAATAACCAAGGAGAAAACTGTGCCTAATTTCAAACATTAATACAGAAAATGCGTATACTACGGGATATATCGTATGACGTTATGTGATACATCGTTTTAGTTTCTTTTTATATAGTTTGGAATAGCCATGAGTCACCTCAACACTACCCGCACCGTTCGAATTGCTACTAGAAAAAGTGCTTTAGCGCTTTGGCAAGCAGAGTATGTGAAGGCAAAATTGTTGGAGCATTATCCGTCAATGACCGTTGAGCTTGTGCCTATGAGCACGCAGGGCGACAAAATTTTAGATACACCTCTGGCGAAAATTGGTGGTAAAGGACTTTTCATAAAAGAGCTTGAAATTGCCATGCTTGAAGGCCGTGCCGATATTGCCGTGCACTCTATGAAAGACGTACCCGTTGAATTTCCTGAAGGTTTTGGCCTTCACGCTATTTGTGAGCGAGAAAACCCGTTCGACGCTTTTGTTTCAAATAACCACGACAGTTTAGATGCCCTGCCCCAGGGCGCAGTAGTAGGTACGTCTAGCCTTCGCAGACAATGCCAAATTCGCAAGTATCGCCCTGACCTTATCATCAAGGACCTGCGCGGAAACGTGAATACTCGTCTAGCCAAGCTAGACGCAGGTGAGTACGACGCCATTATCTTAGCTTCTGCTGGCCTTATTCGCCTTGAAATGGAATCTCGTATTCGCATGCCGTTACCCGCTGATATTTCACTACCCGCCGTTGGACAAGGTGCCGTAGGTATTGAGTGCCGTAACGACGATGAAGAGCTAATTAAGTTGCTACAGGCGCTGAACCATACGGACACCAATACACGCGTTACTGCGGAACGCGCCATGAACGAGAGATTGGAAGGCGGCTGCCAAGTACCTATTGGTAGCTTTGCCACGCTTGATGGCGATGTGCTGACACTAACCGGTATGGTTGGTAAGCCAGATGGTTCAGAACTGCTCTTTGCTTCTGCTACAGCGTCGCGAGAAAAAGCCGCAGATATTGGTGTTGAAGTAGCGGAATCCCTTCTTGAGCAAGGTGCCGGTGAAATCTTAAAGGCGCTTTATAACTAAGTTATAGTTTGTCGAATGCGTGCAGGTTTACGCAGTAAAATAAAAGGATGAAAATTCGATAGTATGTTGCTGTTTACACGCCCACTGCCAAAGTTAAAAGCAAGCGCTTCTGCCTTTGAAAAAGCCGGAATTGACGCGGTAGGCATTGCCACGTCTAACATCATTGATATTTCGTCTGAAAGAAAAGCTGCTGCAGAATTTTTAGCGTCAAATGCAGTAAACGCAATTGTTGTTACCAGCGTATATGCTGTAGACACCGTTATTGAAGGCTTACGCGAAACGGCTAACGAATTACCATTGATCATAGCTGTGGGCGATGCCACTGCACGAAAATTACAAGCGGGACTTCAGGCGTTTTCATCGGCGCAGGTTGCTATTCCCGAAGCCCATACATCCGAAGGTATACTGGCAATGCACCAACTTAATGAGGCAAACTGTCAGCATGTCGTTATCATTAAGGGTGAAGGTGGGCGCGACGCCATAGCCACAGGATTAGACGAAAAAGGTATTTTAGTTAATAGCTTTTGCGTTTATAAGAGAGAGCAACTTACAAGCCCAATTTACACAAAACGGTGGAAAATGGGCGAAGTTAGCGGCATTATCGCTACAAGCGAAGCAATGGCACTGCAACTAATTGCGCAATTTGGCCAAGCACTTAAATCTATTAAATGGTTAACAGTGAGTGATCGAATTGCCAAAACCCTCACTAGCCAAGGCATTAAAGAGGTAGCGGTTTGTCAGCGAGCCACCGATCAGGCACTCATCGCCTGGGTAAAGGATAACTGGGAGTATTGAATGGCCAACAACAATGAAAGTAGCCCACAAAAAGAGGAACTCGTGAAAGTGGAAGCTGAAAAAGACGTTATCGAATCTTCTGCCACGCACAGTGAATCAACACCATCGGGTGCTGCTAAAAAGAAATCGTCGGGAAATGGTCTACTGTGGTTTGTTGTAATCATCCTTTTCCTTATTGTGCTTGGTATGGCTGGCGCAGGTTACTGGTATTACATGCAGCAACAGTCGGCAAGCAAGGACTCTGAATCTGCACTTCAAACGACGACCTCTCAGCTAAACACTATTGAGCGTGAGCGCGCTGGTCTTGTTGCCTCTATCGACAAAGTAGCTCGCACCAACCAGACGTTAGAAAGCACGGTAGCCGAGTTAAAAGCGCAAAACGAAAAGCTGACGCTGCAAGCTGAATCGACGCTTGAGCAACTAAATAATATGGAAGGTCGCCGCCCGGCAGACTGGCTCATTGCTGAAGCTGATTACTTAGTTCGCATGGCAGGCAGAAAGCTTTGGTTGGAAAACGACGTACGCACAGCAATTTTGCTGCTAGTTAACGCAGATAAACGCTTAAAGTCGTTGGCCGACCCATCGGTACTTCCGGTTCGCGCAAACCTTGCTGAAGATATTCAAACCTTACAACAGCTTAACCCTGTATCACAAAGTTCCGTCGCTCTCGCGCTTACAGGCATGATTGCTCAAATTGACAAACTGCCACTTGATACCTTCGAAAAACCAGAAGACGCCAATGCAGAAGACACGACCTTATCGGAGTCAGCTGACGACTGGCAGGAGAACCTTGCAAAAGTGTGGCGTTCACTGGTGAACGATTTTCTTACGGTGAAAACTATTGAAGGCCCGGTTGAACCAGTGCTTTCACTAGAAGCCCAGTTCCTAGCAAAAGAGCAGCTTCGTCTGCAGCTTATGCACGCGCAAACTGCCGCGCTTCAGGGCGATGCAGGACTTTACAGCCAGTCGCTTCAATACGCTCAAACGTTAATTATTGAAAAGTTCGACACAGAAAAAAGCCAGGTAACGGGTTTTGTAGATGCACTACAAAACCTCATTGCTACCGATATTTCGCGACCTATCCCAACTGAGCTAGCGTCACAAAAACCGCTAGAGCGTTTACTGGATAGCCGCGTTAAGCAGGTGTTCGGACAAGGAGCTAGTGCACTATGAAATGGTTAGCTATTGCCCTTGCGGTATTAGCCGCATTCGTTGTTGCACTAATTGTTGGCCCAATGTTGTTAGGCGATAAGGGCTACGTACTCATATCACTGGGTAATACCGCTGTTGAAATGACGGTGATTAGCTTTTGTATTTTAGTGATAGGTGCCGTCATTGCCTGGTACGTACTATCTCGACTTGTATTGTGGGCGTTAAGCCTGATCACAGGTTCACATAAATGGTTCGGCACTTTGGGTGAGCGCAAACGTAAGCGTGCGTTTTACGACGGCTTACACGCAATGGCTGCAGGTGATTTTGATACGGCTCAAAAGGCGCTAAGCAAAACCACCAACGGCGATTTCGAAGGCGTTAACTATTTGGCGTCAGCGCAAATTGCTTTTGCCAATAACGATTTAGCCAAAGCCCGTTATTTCCTTGTTCAGGCAACTGACTTTCCAAAAGCGAAAGTAGCCGCAACGGTCATGCACGCGCGTATTGATATGGCTGAAGAAAAATACGATGCGGCACTAGAGAAACTTAACGAGCTTGACGAGCAAGACCGTGAAAACAAGCAAGTTGTGCAGTTAAAAGCGCAAATTCTTGCCAAGCTAGGTAAATGGCAAGTACTTCAAGAAAATTTGTCAGGCTGGCGTAAAGCATTGCCCAAAGCAGACTACACTACATGGAGCCAGCGCATCGCCAAAGGTAAGTTTGCCGAAATTGCCAGCAAACAAGGCGCTGTCGAGCTTAAATCGTATTGGGAAACCCTACCTCGTAAGCTTCGTCACGACGATGCTTACCGCGCGGCCTACATTCAACAGTTACTTGACCAAGGTATGCATGCCGACGCACAGAATTTGCTAGTTGAATGGCAAAAACGTGGCCCGAATAGCGCCCTGTTTCCGCTGTTCACGCAGCTTAATATTCCTGATGCATCGCCATCACTACGACTGCTTGAAAGCTGGATAAAGCAAGACGAAGAAAACGTGTCGCTATACTCCACGCTAGGCCAAGTTGCATTTAACTCAGGCGATGATGTGTTGGCAGAAAAAGCCCTGCTTAAAGCCACTAAAATGAAGTCGCGCAAAGAAGACTTATTGCTGCTGTCTGCAATTAGCGAACGCAAGCACGACACAGCCACTGCACTTCAGCTTTACAAGGAAGGTCAGCAGCTAGCCAGCTAGATGAATATTCATTTAGCTTTCTGGTAGTACTTGTATTACCCGTAAAATTGAAGATATAGTAAAAAGGAATTCTCAATTCGGGTTGTTTCAACAACAACCCGAATTGACTTAAACAACTTGTCGGAGTGCTTCACTGTTAACCCAGTAAGCTGAGACCGCGAAAGTGGGATCCGTAGAACCTGATCAGGCTAATACCTGCGAAGGGAACAAGAAAATACAATGTGCACAATGTTAAACCGTAGTTTAGCGTTGTGAAGCGAAGTTGTTTTGCTGTTGTTGATATAGACACACCCATGACGGTGCTGCTCGTCACTCAAGGTAAACTGTTTAAGTTTATCGCCAAGTCAACATCAAGGGTGTAAAGGGCTGCAATCACCAAAACCTTTACCAACAATCTCGCTAAAGTAACGGAGTTATCCCCTTCTACACTTACACTTTGTATTCTCCTTCACTCCTGACAAGCATTTTTAGAACCTAAATTTACAAGGTAAAATGCTATGTCGAACAGACGCGAACAGCGCCAACAAGCACAACAATTCATTAATGAACTTGCGGGCGAAGCTTACCCAAATTCAACACGCCACTACGAGTGTGGCAGCCGTGACGATATTCGTGTGGCCATGCGCCTTATTCACCAACACGACAGTTTAGTGGGTGGAACCGAAGACAACCCTATTTTAGAGCCGAATCCGCCCATTCCTGTGTACGACACCTCTGGCCCTTATGGCGACCCGCTAGAAAACATAGATGTACACAAAGGTTTAAACCCACTTCGCCAAAAGTGGATTGAAGAGCGCAGCGATACCCTTGAATTAGAGGGCGTTTCGTCAAGCTTTGCGAAAGAGCGTGAAAACGACATTTTTACCGAAGATTTCCGCTTTATTCGCAGCCGCAAACCACTAAAAGCAAAAGCAGGTAAAAACGTAACCCAGCTTCACTACGCAAGACAGGGCATTATTACCCCTGAAATGGAATACATTGCCATTCGCGAGAATATGGGCCGCCAAGCCATTAAAGATGCCGAACTGACGCAACAGCACAAAGGCGAGCACTTTGGTGCGAATTTACCCGATACCATCACGCCAGAATTTGTACGCCAGGAAGTGGCCGCAGGCCGCGCCATTATTCCATGCAACATCAACCACCCCGAGTTAGAACCAATGATTATAGGGCGTAACTTTCTAGTAAAGATTAACGCCAATATTGGTAATTCAGCAGTCACCTCGTCTATTGAAGAAGAGGTAGAAAAGCTGGTGTGGTCAACGCGCTGGGGCGCCGATACCATCATGGATTTATCTACCGGCAGAAATATTCACGAAACCCGAGAGTGGCTGCTGCGAAACAGTCCTGTTCCTCTTGGCACCGTCCCCATCTATCAAGCGCTAGAAAAAGTAAACGGTGTAGCCGAAGACTTAACGTGGGAGATGTTTAAAGACACCCTAATTGAGCAAGCTGAACAAGGCGTAGACTACTTCACCATTCACGCTGGCGTGCTGCTTGAGTACGTACACCTTACCGCAAAGCGGGTAACCGGCATTGTATCGCGCGGCGGTTCGATAATGGCAAAGTGGTGCTTAAGCCACCACCAGCAAAGCTTTCTGTATGAGCACTTTCACGATATTTGCGAAATTTGCGCTAAGTACGATGTGGCGCTGTCGCTAGGTGATGGCTTGCGCCCTGGTAGCGTAGCTGACGCTAACGACGACGCGCAATTCTCTGAATTACGTACCCTTGGTGAGCTGACGAAAATTGCATGGGAGTACGATGTTCAGGTAATGATTGAAGGCCCGGGGCATGTGCCAATGCATATGATTAAAGCGAACATGGAAGAGCAGCTTAAGCACTGCCACGAAGCGCCGTTTTATACCCTTGGCCCCCTCACCACCGATATCGCTCCTGGCTACGATCACTTCACTTCAGGTATAGGTGCCGCCATGATTGGTTGGTATGGCTGCGCAATGCTGTGCTATGTAACACCTAAAGAGCATTTGGGCCTACCTAACAAAGAAGACGTTAAACAGGGGCTGATCACCTACAAAATTGCAGCCCACGCTGCCGACTTGGCGAAAGGACACCCAGGTGCACAAATTCGCGACAACGCCATGTCGAAAGCTCGTTTTGAATTCAGGTGGGAAGACCAGTTCAATTTAGCTCTCGACCCACATACCGCGCGCGCTTATCACGATGAAACCTTGCCGCAGGCGTCTGGCAAAGTTGCGCATTTCTGCTCTATGTGCGGCCCTAAATTTTGCAGCATGAAAATTTCTCAGGAAGTGCGCGATGTGGCTAAACAAGCACAGCAGCAAGAGTTTGAGAAAGAAAAAGGTATGAAAGAGATGGCCCAGGCCTTCAATCAGTCTGGCGCAGAGCTTTATCACACTGCAGATAGCAAGGTAGAGCTACCATGATGGCGAAAGCGTCCATAAGCCCTGCATCCAACAACCTCACCACTGCACTTCCTGTAGTGTGGTGTGTGGGAGGCGTTGACTGTAGCGGTGGTGCGGGCGTTACCCGCGACGCCATTACATTGGCCGATCTGAACATCCATGCTTGTGTGCTCACTACACAGCTTACCGTCCAGTCCAACTCAATCATGCTTAGTAAGGAAAGCATGTGCGCGTCGGCATTAAATCAGCAGTGGCAGGTGCTGTTTGAAGATACCCCGCCACGCGCTATTAAGATTGGCGCTATTGCTAATGATGAGCAAGCGCTGTTGTTGTGTGCACGTATTCAAAAAACATCTAACCCTCGCCCCTTCGTTGTATGGGACCCTGTACTGTCTACCTCGTCCGGTGGCGTGCTGAGTGAGTTAAGCGAAAGCGTAGTTGACGAACTGTTGAATACGGTAGATATCGTTACGCCAAATATCGATGAGCTTGCGTGGCTCACCCATTTGCCTGTTGTTGATGAAGCGAGCTTGCTAACTGCAATCAATCGGCTAAGGGGTAAAGGCGCAAAGAGCGTGTACGTGAAAGGCGGTCACGCCCACTGGCAAAAAAATGTAAGCGATATTTTTGTTTGTGCCTCTCACACTCTTCGTTTTAGCCAGCCGAAATACGCTAACGGCAACCTTCGCGGCACAGGCTGTATGTTAGCCAGCGCATTAGCGGCATTCATTGTGCACGACTACTGCATTGAAGACGCACTTACGCTTGCTAATGCTTACGTCAGCGAAGTTCGTGGCCATACACTACCAAAGCAATGCGCAGCGGCTAACGCAAACGCCATAAGTAACGAATTAACCGCCTACTTTGCACGAACCAACGGCTTTCCCGCAAAACCAGAGAGCTTTCCGCTGGTGACCTTTCACCAACGTGGTGCCACTGCCAATGAAAAAGAGCGGGATAAGGATACCCTTCTTGAAGCCTCGTCTTGTAAAGAAGGCCACTTTCCTGCACTTACTCATACTCATTTAGGCATCTACCCTGTAGTGGATAGCGTGCAATGGATAGCCCGCCTCTGGCCAACGGGCGTAAAAATCATGCAGCTGCGGGTTAAACAAGGCTCCCAAGAAGACATTCGTCAGCAAATAAAAGAGGCAATAGAATTGGTGAAACACACCGACTGCCAATTATTCATTAATGACTATTGGGAGCTGGCCATAGAACTCGGGGCTTACGGAGTGCACTTGGGACAAGAGGATATCGACACCGCAGACCTAAACGCCATCCGTAGTGCGGGTTTACGGCTTGGAATATCAACGCACGGCTTCGCTGAAATTCAACGTGTTCGCGCTTTAAACCCATCTTACATTGCCCTTGGTCATATCTTCCCCACCAATACCAAAGACATGCCTTCGAAGCCTCAAGGTGTAGCACGATTAGAAAAATATGTGCAGCTTTGCGATGGCATTCCCACCGTTGCTATTGGTGGTATTAACTTATCGCGCATAGGCGATGTAGCTAAAACCGGCGTTAACGGCATTGCTGTGGTAAGTGCAATCACTCAGGCAGAACACCCGCTAAAAGCCTACCAAGCATTGGTTCAGGAGGCTGGATTTGCTTAGTCATTCAGCTACTCATTCACTTAGTCACTCAGTGGGCCAGCAGTTAGCGCATCAGGATATACGTCGCTACAGCAGACAACTTTTACTTGATTGCATTGATCACGACGGACAGCTTAATTTGGCGAGTGCACACGCTGTTATCGTTGGTTTAGGAGGATTAGGCAGCTTAACCGCCCGCTATTTAGCAGGCGCAGGCGTGGGCAACATTACACTTATAGATGGTGACACCGTCGACATTAGTAATTTGCAGCGCCAGCTAAGCTACAACGAAATGCACCTGGGCGAGCTTAAAGCCAAGTCGCTTTACAATGAACTGCGTAAAGTGAATTCGCATTTAAACATACAGTTTAAAAGCTTATTTGCTGATAGTAACAACTTACCAACATTAATTGCATCAGCCACCTGCGTGCTGGATTGTACCGACAACGTGACGGTACGAAGACAGATAAACCTGGCCTCGTTTCGCGCATCTATTCCGCTTTTTATTGCCGCAGCCAGTGGGCTTACCTGGCAAGCGCTGAACTTGCCTCAAAACTCAGCCACCTGCGGTTGCTACGAGTGTTTAGTGAATAATGTTGCCGTACGCGAGGATTGCGTTAGCAAAGGCGTACTGGGCCCAGTAGTAGGCATGGCAGCATGCCACCAAGCTACCCAAGCCTTGTTATTTCTGGCAAGAGGCTTCGATGCCGATATTAAATGGGGCCATTACGTAAACGCCCATGCAGGCCAAGGTACGCTTCAAAGTTTCAAGCTTCCCCCCTCTTCTTCTTGTGAGGTATGCCAATGACCCAAATTAATATCAACGTGAACAATCAACCAATGAGCGTGATTTCTCCTATATCACTTAGTGAATTAATTGCTCTTAAACAATTGAAAGACGAAGGCACCGCCGTTGCCAAAAATGCCGCCATTATCAGCAAGAATGAATGGCCAACAACCTACTTAAGTAACAACGATACCGTGGATATCTTCACCCTAGTGGCAGGAGGCTAAAATGCTAACACTCGCAAATCACACCTTCCCTTCCCGCCTGTTAACTGGCACTGGCAAATTTAGTAACCCGGACACCATGAAAAGCGCGGTACAGGCAGCCAAGAGCAGCATGGTGACCTTGGCAATGAAGCGTGTCGCCAGCCATAGCTCACAAGATGAAACGCTTTCGGCATTAAAAGCATTGGGCGTTACTCTTTTGCCGAACACGTCGGGAGCTAAGAACGCAAAAGAAGCCATATTCGCCGCCGAACTTGCGTACGAAGCATTAGGTAGCCCTTGGGTGAAGCTGGAAATTCATCCAGACCAACGCTACTTGTTGCCCGACCCCATCGAAACCCTGCTTGCCGCAGAGGCACTGGTTAAAAAAGGGTTTCACGTTTTGCCTTACTGCGGAGCAGACCCCGTTTTATGTAAACGCTTAGAAGAGGTAGGCTGCGCTGCCGTTATGCCATTGGGCGCGCCTATTGGCAGTAATCAGGGCTTACAAACCAAACCCTTTTTGCAAATTATTGTTGAGCAAGCGTCGATACCCGTCATTGTAGATGCAGGCATTGGTAAGCCAAGCGAAGCTATGGCGGCCATGGAGCTGGGAGTAGACGCAGTATTGGTGAATACGGCCATCGCCACGGCTAAGGACCCAGTTGCTATGGCAGCAGCTTTCGCAAGTGCCGTAGAAACGGGGCGAAAAGTCTTTGAAGCTGGACTTGGTGCTACCAGCAGTTTTGCCCAAGCCTCTAGCCCGCTTACCGCCTTTTTGGAGCCGGCGGTATGAAGGTAGCGCAGGCATTAATGCAGCAAGACTTGCCGCATGTGGCCATGTCGATAAACAGCAAAACAGCAGGCGACGTAGAACGAGCGTTAGGTAAAGATACACTTTCTTTAGACGACTTCATGGCGCTGATCTCTCCCGCTGGCGCTAAGTACTTAGAAGCCATGGCCTATCGCGCTAAAGCAATTACTCGCCATCGCTTTGGCAATACCATGCAGCTGTTTGTACCTTTGTATTTATCAAACTTGTGTGCCAACGAATGTACCTACTGCGGCTTTACAATGAGCAACAAAATAAAGCGCAAAACCCTGTCTATAAGCGAAGTGTTGACCGAAATTGAAGCCATCAAAGATTTAGGCTTTTCACAGGTGTTACTGGTTACTGGCGAACATGAAACCAAAGTGGGGATGGAATATTTTGAGCAAACACTAAGCGCCATTCGCGAAAAGGTGAGCTACCTTATGATGGAGGTACAACCTTTAAAGCGCGAGCAATATGAAACCTTGAAGCACCTGGGCTTAGACGCGGTGTTAGTGTATCAAGAAACCTACTCACCGCAGCATTACGCTAATTACCACACTCGAGGTAAAAAACAGGACTTCCTATGGCGCTTAGAAGCCTCCGATCGCATAGGGAAAGCCGGCATTGATAAAATAGGCATTGGCGCACTACTGGGTTTAGGCGACTGGCGGGTTGATAGCGCCATGACCGCCCTTCACGGCAAGTTAATACAGCAACACTACTGGCAAAGCCGTGTATCTATTGCTTTTCCGCGCCTTCGTAGCTGTGAAGGTAACAGCACTGGCGGCAACGCCCTCACCAACAGTAAACTCCCTAACGAGCGAGATTTGCTGCAGCTAATATGCGCCCACCGCATTTTTAACCCACAAGCAGAACTCTCGCTGTCTACCCGAGAGTCGGCAGTATTTCGGGATGGCGTAATGCCACTTGGCATAACGTCTATGAGTGCAGCGTCGCAAACACAGCCTGGCGGTTACAGCGCCCCATCGAAGGCACTAAATCAATTCGATATTGACGACAACCGATCTGTATCAGATGTCGTGAGCGCACTTTCAATGAAAGGACTGGAACCCGTATGGAAAGACTGGATGCCGTTTACAGAACGTGTTTAAGCGCAAGAATACCTGTATTTTTCGTTTGAAAACTCGCGCTAAAATAGCGCACTTTTAATGGATTAATCGATTAGTTTTTGTAAGGGAAAATAAGAGAAAATTTGTTTTGCTTTCGTGCAAAACCCTCCGTACAATCCGCCCAAATTTTAGCCAGACACTTTACCTATGCGTCTGGCTTTTTTGTCTCATTTATCTCATATTAGATTTATCAAAACTAAAGGGCAGTGCGTTGGATACCGTTGAATTTATTCAAATTCGTAGATTTATAGTGAAGCTAGGCAAAATGCTGCACAAGTACGGTACCCCTGCGTTCCGTCTTGAAGCTTACCTTGGCGAAGTCGCTAAGTATTTAGGTGTACACGCTTCATTTATTTCGACGCCAACTTCACTCACTTTTGTTATCTGGAGCGACCGTCACGAAGACGAATATAACCACGCTGCGCGTTTGCTTCCAGGCGAGCTAGACATGAACGCGTTGTCGCTCACCGATGAACTGGCCAGCGAACTGCTGTCGGGCAAATTAACCTTAAGTGAAGCTGACAAGCGCTTAAATGAAATAGATGCCATGGGCAGCCCTTACGGTAAATGGGTTACAGGCGTAGCCTTTGCTATGGCCACCGGCGCGTTTGCTATGCTAATGGGTGCAAGCTGGAGTGAAATTGGCTGGTCGGGTGCCTTGGGTATTGTGGCTTATCTTTGGACCTTATGGGCACAGCAGTCTAAACGCGTAAACTTGATGCTAGAGCCTGTCACCGCGTTCGTTGGCGGCATTCTTGCCTGTGCTATTGGTCAATACGTTGACCCTGGCATTAACATTCCGCTGGTTGTGCTTTCATCGGTGATTGTATTTGTACCCGGACTAGCGCTGACAATGGGCCTTGCCGAGCTTTCATCGCGAAACATGGTGTCGGGCACGGCTCGTACTATGGACGCCATCATGCAGCTGTTTAAGCTGTATTTCGGTGCTTTTTTGGGTGTGTCAGTGGGCTTTAGTGCATTTGGTGAAAACGTGTATACCCCTGCAGAATCGCTGCCTTACTGGGCTACTTGGCTAGCGGTATTCTTGCTGTGTATTGCCCTAGTTGCAATATTCAGAACGCGTATTAAACACATTCCATGGGCATTGGCAGCAGCATTTATTGCCTACAGTGCTACCGCATGGAGCTCTGACTACATGAGCCCTGGGCTAGGTGCATTCGTGGGTGCATTTGCGTTAGGCATTTTTGCTAATGCGTTCACCCGCATTGCTAACCAACCCGCAACTATTGTGGCTATGCACGGGCTTATAGTGCTGGTGCCGGGGTCTAAAACCTATATTGGCTTGAACTCGTTTATGACAGGCCAAGACTTTGTGAAGGCCGACCATTTGGGGCAAGAAGTATTTCTTATCTTTATGTCGCTAGTGGCGGGATTAATCTTTGCTAACGTAGCAGTACCCACTAAAAAGGCGCTATAACGTAATGACTGCAACCTTTTGGGGCTTTCGCTAACACACCGTTGTTGTAATTTGGCTGCTCAAAATCACTAGCGCAGCCTAACAAGCAGGCAAGACGTGCTATTTAAGTAATTTGATCAACGCTCGCCCTAAACGGGCGTTGAGCGCACCCGCAGCAATCGCTTCAGCTGAATTCTCCATAAACTTCGCTGACAAGCTGCCGCCAATTTGATTGGCAACTTCGTCGGTAGCTAAGTCAAACACGCCTTGCGCCGCAATGTTTTGCGCCAACACTTTTAATAACTTCCAGTTCCCTGCTGTACTTGGCCTTAGTCCATACACGCGGGCCATTCTACGAATGGTACGAAAGCTAATCCATACCACAGCAAAAGTTTGAATAAGATTATTTGGGCTTATAAATGCAAGGCTTCCGGCGGTCACCGACTCTTTATTCAGCACTTTGTGCGCCTTTTCCTGAACAGGTTTTAGTACCGTGTCTTCGTACAGACCTAATCGTTCTGGGCCTGACATATCGTCTTGAAGCTGCTGCTTATAACGGTCGAAACAATGCGCCGCGTAAGACCCTCGTGAAAAGCGTTTGCCGTGCTGACTTAGCACGCGATCTATTTTCTGTGGCGATGCTTCTGTTCCCGCTGATGGATTTTGTTTCGCTGAAGGCTCCTTTTGCGCTGAAGGCTCTCCTCCCGCTGAAGGCTTTTGTTTCGCTAAGGGCTCTACCCCATTACTAGCCAGCAAATCTCGGATAACGCTTGCATCTTCCATTGCCGTATTTACTTGCTTGTAGCCTCGCCACTCTTTAAAACTCAAAAAACTAAAGCAGCTAACAAACCCAACTAATAGCGCGCCTAGTACACCTGTACCGATGGGGTGTTCAGAAACGTTTGCCGCAAGGGTGGTATAAGCTTCAAAAACGAAAAAGCCAATTAATGAAACAACGCCAAATCCTAATGTTGCCGTACCTAACGACAGGCCACCTTTTTTAGTATCCACTTCCCATACATCCTCGGTAACTTGTTGCGGGAGTTTGGTTTCAGGCTGCGCTATGTCTAAGGTTTGTGTTTTAACTTTGGCTTTGTACTGCGGTTTTGTTACCGCATCACTTTCATTGTCATTATTAGGTTTACCATATCCAGTCACCGCATTATGCTGCTCTTCCTCACCGACATCGCCGTAAATTGCATCGCGTCTAAGCGTAGACTGGCTTATTTCTTCTGGGCTTTCGTCAAATGTATAAGGTTTATCGCTCATTCTTACTCTCCTTTGCCCAGTAAAAACTGAAGCAATCTATCTACGCCCTTACCTGCTAAAATACGCGCCTTAAAATCGCTAGGTACACTCACATCAGGTACTGGAAAGTGGCTACCCTCTTCCATCTCTTTCAGAGTGCTGGGAATAGGTTCGAACGTAGATTCTACATAGCGGCCATCAGTGTCTTTGTAACGAATAGCATCATCATTACTACCTTCATCGGTTACTTGCATGCTAGACACTAAAAAATGCTCGAATTGTATGGGTTTACCGTCAAACCGTGCTCTCGCCCCTTCGGTAATTTGGGTAAGTAAATTAAGTAAGTTAGCGCGCTGACTTACAGGCACTAAATCAGACTTAGTGGCCACAAACGCCACTCTGCCTATTTGTTCTTTTTTCAGCACATTGCGTGAAAACCACGTGCTTTGCCCGTACACAAAGGTGTCGGCCAAATGACTCAGAGTTTCTTTTAACTGATACAAATGCTGTCTGCTGTAGTTAAGCCCTTCAAACAAATCGACAAGAATTATCTGCTTGTCGGTTTCTTTGAAAATGGACTGCTTCAGCGGCGTTAACCACCCACTTTGGAATTTAGCAAAGTGTTTGTCGAATATCTTAAACCAAGGATGTGATACATCGCTGGTGATGCTAGACGGAAGCGGCGTAAAACCAAAGGCCTGCCAATCGAAGTCGCTCGATTCCAATAAAAAACTGCCCGGCTGAAGAAGAGATATGCCGTTGGCCTTCGCTTCTACCAAATAATCGCGATAGGCATTAACCAGCAACTGAATGCGCTGTTCGGTTGGCTCTTGCTCAAAATCAAACTGATTAACAAACGCTTTCCACTGGTTGGCAAAATACTGCTGCGGCCCACTGCTAAGCTGAGCCCACGCAGAGTCTGACCAATGAGCATAGGTTTTACTTAGCATGGGAATGTCGGTCACCCATTCTCCAGGGTAATCGATAAACTCAAACACCACATCGCTATGAGGCAGTACATGACGCTTCAATGACGCGGTTTCTTTTAAACGCACCACCAGCTTAAAACCGAATGCTTCTTCGGTGGCTTTAGGCCATTGGCCGTTTTCAAGATCAGCAATGTTCTGTATATGCGGGAACGGTTTGTAGCCTTCAATAGGCTCTATGCGCATATCAAGCACTTGGGATGGCGGCAAATAACGTAGCAAAGGCAAACACGCATAGCCCTCTTCACTACGGCTTTTCAGCATAGTGATAAGGCTGGTGAACAGCATAGATTTACCGCTTCGACTTAGCCCGGTAATGGTGAATCGGTGGGTTTCTTTGTTAAACACACTGCTAAGTTTGTCGCCAGTTAGCGACGCCATTGCCCGAGTCTTGTCAAAAAGCGTAGCGATATTTTTTTGCATTATTTTGTTTGTATTCTGCCTTTTGCAGTTCCTATTCCCTTAAACCTAAACCTTTAAAAATAATATCCAGAGAGTGTGGCCTATACATTATTGCCCTCTCGTTATTATAGATATGCCTATAGGATTAATGTGGTTATTAAGGGAGAAAAGCAAGGGCAGTGCCAGCTAAACACGCCGCTTCGTAAATAAGTAACGTTAGCGACAGCTAATAAACTAATGCTCGCGAGTCTTATTGAATAGCTTTTTCTTTATGCGATTTTTACTGGAATGCCAGTGATTCTTAGGTTTGCGCGGCGCGTTTTCAATAACGTGTTCAAAATCGATATCTGACTTTTTGGTGGGCGGAACGTGAGCACAAAAGAATGTATCAATATGTGACTGGGCCAGCTTCTTTAAGCTTTCGCGATATTGGTTTGGGTGACACAACGGATATGGCGGTACCAGCTCACCTTTCACCTGTACCAATACATCGGCAATGTAGGCCTGCTGCGTTGGAATGTGTTTAAGCGTTAAATCGTGGTCGGTATGGCCCGGCGTGTACATAACCTGCCAATCAGGAAAACCAGGCAGTAACTGATTGTCGGCAAGCGTCATATCTGGCGCTAGTATTGGATTGTACCAAATAGGCATTCTTGGCTTGCCAATACGATTGGCCACCCACCAGGTTAGCAACAAATCTATGCCGTGAGCAGTACGCCCAGCAAACCCAGCATACCAATTAATGGCTTTGGGATGAGATGCCACATGCGCACCAGTACGTTCACGTAGTTTAATGGCGCCTCCGGCGTGATCTGGATGCATATGTGTAACCACAATCAGCTTTAAGTCACTTAACGGACGACCTAAGGTTTGCGTAATGTATCGACACACGTTGTCTACATCGGCGCGGCTACAGCCATCAAGCAACAGCAACCCCTTGCTGTCTTCAACAAGATAAATATGCTGTATGTAGCCTGCAAGTGTGTGAATATTCATTACTGCTTCCTTTTCACCAAAACACGCGCCAACCGTGGTATCTGACATACCTCATGTACGCTAGCACTGAACCCCGCTAAGCGCTGGTAAAGTGTGAGCTGCGTGATAATGTCTATAGCGCTGAATCCTATCAGAACCTACCTGGTAAGACCAGATTCAGCGAACAAGTGTAGCATTAAATTGCGTAACCACATTAGCCCGGGCTCGCCTTCCTGCTGGCTATGCCAGTATAGGTGAGTTTCCAACGCGGGAAGCTGATACGGCAGTTTGGTGCTAATCAGGTTATCATCGCTTACCGCATCGGCCACAGAGCCTGGCAAAGTTAACAAAGCGTTAGTGCTAGCCACCACATCTGCCGCGGCGCGATAGTTTTGGCAACGCCATAATGAAGGACGGCTTATACCTAGTTGCTGCAGCGCAATTTCTTCTACCGACGCCCCTTTTGCTCGATTCGACACCGTTATATGGCGTGCCGCCACATACTTTTTCTTATCTATATTTTGTGCCAGCGGGTTTTGCTTATTCATAAGCACCTTGTAGGTGTCGCGGCGCAATAGTGAGTGAGAGATGGGCGCGGCAACAGCGCGACCAATATCAATGACAAGGTGGAGGTTTCGATTTGTTAAGTCTGCCAGCATTGTATCTCGATGTAAGCGAGTGCTTACTATTTCGACATTAGGAGCTTGTTTTTCAAGGGTTGAAAGCAGAACAGGTAAAACGCCTAATTCTAGAGACTCTTGCATGGCAATAACAAAGCGCTGATGGCTGTGTAACGGATCGAAGTCGGTAAACTCCCCTAATGCGTTTCGGATATCGCTTAGGGCTTTTAGAATAGCGGGCGCTAACCGTTCGCAGGCCGCAGTAGGCAACATGCTTTGTTTTTCTTTAACAAAAAGTGGGTCGCCCAAAATATCCCTGAACCTGCGCATGGCATGGCTAACGGCCGATGGCGTAATGTGAAGCGCTTCAGCTACGCGGGTCATATTCCTATGCTGCCAAAGCGCTTCAAAAACCTTGAGCAGGTTTAGATCCAACTTCTCGAATTGTCTGTTTTCGAACATTGCCACCACCATGAATGAAATTCACACTATTTAAGGATTATATTTCATTTCATTCACTTAACAACTTTCTTTACTATGCGTTTAACGAACCGTTATCGCACGCTTTAGAGACAGCCCCTACATTTTAACTTGCGGCGACCCAAATGCGAGATGCGAAGCAATTACTCTCTATATTTAATTAGTACAAATTCAATGAATGTTAAAAGGTGCCCTATGGATTTTTCACATAACGACAAAACCAAAGCCTTACTAGAGAAGCTCGATAATTTTATAGCCGAGCATATAGCGCCAATTGAAGATGAAGTTTACGACTTTCACCATAAAGAAAATAATCACGGCGACTGGAAAGCCTGGAAGCTGCACCCTGGTACTGAAGCGCTTAAAGCAAAAGCGCGTGAAGCAGGGTTAGCCAACCTGTTTTTGCCCGATGCCGAGCTAGGCCAGGGTCTTACCACGCTTGAATATGCACCTATGGCAGAGCGCATGGGGAAATACCTCTTTGCACCAGAGATTTTTAACTGTAATGCGCCTGATACCGGCAATATGGAAGTGCTGTATCACTTCGGCAACGACGCCCAAAAGGAGAAATGGCTTAAACCATTGCTTGCAGGTGAAATACGCTCAGTGTTTGGTATGACAGAGCCTGATGTTGCATCATCTGACGCCACCAATATGGCCGCAACCATTATTGAAGATGGCGATGACGTAGTCATTAACGGTAAAAAGTGGTGGTCGACAGGGTTAGGCCATCCTAACGCTGCTATAACTATATTCATGGGCTTATCTAACCCCGATAACGACAAGCACAGTCGCCACAGTATGGTCGTAGTGCCGCTTGATACACCGGGAATTACCATTAAGCGCATGCTGGATGCCTACGGCGATTACGATGCGCCTTACGGCCACGGAGAGATGCATTTCGATAATGTGCGCGTGAGCAAAGACAACTTAATTATGGGTTTAGGCAAAGGCTTTGCTATTGCACAAGGGCGTTTGGGCCCAGGCCGTATTCACCACTGCATGCGCGCTATCGGCATGGCAGAAAAAGCGCTAGAGCTTGCACTTAAACGCGGTCACGAACGGGTTGCGTTTGGTAAACCAATCATACGCTTAGGTGGCAACTTAGAACGCGTAGCCGATGCTCGCATGGCTATTGAGCAAGCGCGCTTGCTCACGCTCCACGCCGCTTGGAAAATTGACAACTTAGGTGTAAAGCACGCTATGACCGAAATCTCAGCCATTAAAGTGGTGGTGCCGAATATGCTACAAAGCGTGGTAGATATGGCACTACAAATTCACGGCGGTGCGGGTATGTGTAGCGACTTCCCACTAGCGCGATTTGCCGCTGGTGCAAGAGCCCTTCGCTTAGCTGATGGCCCTGACGAAGTGCATAAAGGCATGGTGTCACGACTAGAGCTTAAGAAATATCAGTAGTCATAATTGAAAAGAAAAATGCGGCCGAAGCCGCATTTTTATTATTCATGTTTTGGTTCATATTAGAACGTATATGATGCACTCAACTGAGCGTTGATTCCCGCACCGTAGTAACCAACCGTATGTAGGCTGTTAATGTACTTCTTGTCGAAGATATTGTTGATGTTCATGCGAACAGTGAAATCTTCAGTAAACGCGTGAGAAGCATAAACGTTACCTAGGAAGTATGCGCCCTGCTTAACATTGTAGTCAACGTTGCTGATTTCAGACTGCCATCTACCGCCAAAACCTACTTCAATTTCTGGCGCTTGCGGTACGGTGTAACCTAGTTGGAACGTCACTACATCACGTGGTGCCCATAGGTTAGCGTCGTTACCTTGCTCGTCTTCTACATCAATGTTGGTGTAAGACGCGTTAATGCGCAGATCATCAGTTAACTGGCCCGCTAGCTCAATTTCAAAACCGTCAGACTCTACCGATACGCCTTTGTAGTAGTACTGAAGAGTTTCAGGGTTAGTACCTGCATATGCTGCCAAGTTATCTTGTTCAGCGGTGAAGTAAGCGAAAGTTGTTAGTAGTCTGTCGTCGAACCACTGTGCCTTGAAGCCCGCTTCAAAGTTCTTACCCTTAGTTGGGTCAAGGTATTGGCCGTTTACGTCATACTGTTCTTGTGGCTGGTACACGTCAGAGTAGCTCACATAAGCATTAACATCTTCTGTTACCGCGTAAGTCGCACCAACATAAGGGCTGGCTTCGCTTTCTGAGTTATCGATAACCGCGCCCGCGTTTTGGCCAGTACGCTCGAAGTCGATCGCGTTAAAACCAGCGATGATGTGCATTGCGTCTGTTACGCTGAATCGAGCAGAGCCGAAGTAACGCGTTAGTGTTTGCTCAATATTTGAGTACTCAGACACGCCTAACCACTCAGGCTCAGCAATCGCATCCAAGCCGTACGGGAATGCTGGTGTTGGGCCGTATGCAGGAGTAGTAGCGTAGTCAAACGCATGAACAAAAGACACGTCGTCGCTAGTAGCGTGACTTACACCAAAGTTAACTTCATGGCTGCGACCAAACAGCTCGAAATCACCGAATACACGGCCTTCTAACAGGTGAGAGTCAATTTCAGAATCGTAACGACCTGGCCAGCCAACTAAACCAAGGCCAGTCTCTTTATCAATGGCACCGTAAGCATAAAACAGCTTACTTTCATCTTCGTATCCACGGAAGTTATAGCTAAGTAGCAATTGCCAATCGTTGTCGAACTCATAGTCTAGTTCAACAAAGGCGTTAGTGGTTTCAGTATCCCACTTAGTCCATTCTTGCGTAGTGGTGTCATTAATATCCCACTCAGCTTGCGTACCGTCGGTATAGTTAAATACTAGCCCGCCCCACGTGTTGCCGTCGGTATTGGCGTCTTGGTATGACAAACCGAAGGTTATCGTTGCGTTATCAGTTAGCTGTCCATCAATAACGCCGTATACAAAGCCGCGATCGTTTTCTAAACCATCTAGGTGAGACTCTTTATCTTCAAAGCTACCTACTACGCGCGCCGCCCAGCTGCCGTCTTCTGTAAGCAGCATAGAGTAATCGCCCTGAACGCGCTTGAAGTTGTAAGAGCCAATGCTTGCACCCACTTCGCCGCCTTCTTCGTTAGTAGGACGCTTGCGCACATAGTTGATGGTGCCTGACGCGTTACCTACACCAGTAAGCAGGCCGTTCGCACCACGAATAACTTCAATTTCTTCGTAGCCGTAAGCTTCAACCGAACCGGTGACAATACCCCAGTCGTTAGGCAGGCCTACACCATCAATTTGGGTGTTTTTAATTTCAAAACCACGTGCGGTGTAGTTAGTACGGTTAGTTTCCCACTCTTCTACGTTAATACCTGGTGCTAGCTTTAGTGCGTCGTTAATATTGAACGCACCGAACGACTGCATAAGGTCTTCAGAAAGAATACTGATAGACTGAGGCGTTTCACTGATTTCCATGGTTAAGCCAGTTGCACCGCGGCTAACTCGGTTTTGGCGAACACCTACAATACGAATTTTTTCTACGTCTGCTTCTTTAACTTCTACTGTATCGCTATGAGTTGTTTGCGCATTTACCGACAAAGCAAACGCGATAGGCGTTAGTGCAAATAAACTGCTTAGTTTCATGGTTTTCTCTGTTATTTGGTTATGAAGGGTTAAGAACTTTACGGCGGGGGAGTATAAGATAAATTAAAGCTAATTTAAATGATAATTATTGCTATTTAAGTTTCTAAAAAGAGATTTTACAAAATGGTAAGGTGGCTGCGTTTGTGGGAATGCGATAATCTGTACCTCAGATCAGGGAGGCATCGACATTTTGACTAGCAGTACAAAAAACACCATTAAGCATTACAGCGAAAAAGCGCAGCATTACTTCGACTTATACAATTCGGTTGATGCAGAAAGTGTGCACACTGATTGGAAAGCATCTTTACAGCAAGCTGAAGCAGGCTTTGCGTTAGACGTAGGCGCTGGCAGTGGCCGCGATGCAAATTGGTTAGCCGAAAAAGGATGGAAAGTAATAGCTGTAGAGCCTGCAAATGAGCTAAGAAAGCTAGCGCAAGCCAATTCACATAACAGTGTTACATGGTGTAGCGCCAGCTTACCTGCGCTTACCGCCCTACCCCAAGCGCCAAAAACATACGACCTAATACTGCTTTCTGCTGTTTGGATGCATTTACCAGAATCTGAAAGGCCACTCGCGTTAAACCGTTTAGCTGATTTACTTTCAGAAAATGGAATCATGTATATAAGCCTTCGTTTCGGCCCCAATGATGATGCAAGGCCCATGCACCCTGTCAGTTATGAGGAATTGGCGACTTTAGCGCAAAGCAACGGACTAACTGCACGCAATTTAAACCCTGTTCCAAGCCAAGATGGCTTGCAGCGTGATGATGTAAAGTGGGTTACGGTTGAAGTGGTGAGGGGATAATGACTGCCTCAAATTATCTGGTTACCGGTAGAAACAAGCAGTACCTTCTACATGAAATTCGCGACGCCCTAAAAAATGCGACAAGTATAGAAATCGCAGTTTCGTTTATTCGTATGTCGGGCCTAAGCCTTATCATTCAAGACATTGAAGATGCGATGAATTCGGAAGAGCGCAATGTAAAGTTGTCATTGCTGACTTCAGACTATATGAACATAACTGAACCACAAGCCTTGAAGCGTTTAATGTTGCTTAAGGAACGAGGTGCTGAAATTCAAATCTTTGAAAGTAAGCAAGCCACCAGCTTTCATTTAAAGTCATATATTTTTGTCAAAAATAGTGGCAAAACGTTAACCTCAGCCAGAGCGTTTGTTGGCTCTAGCAACATCAGTAAAACTGCACTTACCGACGGTATTGAGTGGAACTACCGAATTGACTATCCAAACGACAACGATAGAGAAGCGATAGCTAGAATTGAGGAAATTCGAGAGCAGTATCGCTACCTCTTCACTTTGCCTCAAGTTAAGCCATTAACTTATGACCTAATAGCTGATTACGAAATTAGGTACAACACTGCAAGAGTTGTTACACCAACTCACTCTGCTGCATCTTTACCAGATGAAAAAGAGCATGAAATTCCGGAGCCAAGAGTGCACCAAGTAACAGCACTAGCAGCACTAGAGCAGGCTCGAGAAGGAGGGATTCAGAAAGGTCTAGTGGTACTAGCAACAGGTATGGGTAAAACATACTTAGCGGCTTTTGATGTTGCGCAGATAAATGCAAAAAAAGTACTTTTTGTAGCACATCGAGAAGAGATATTACTTCAAGCAGAGGCTAGCTTTCTTAAGATACACCCAAACAAAAAGGTAGGTCGATACAGTGGAGGGCAAAAGGATGAAGAATATGACTTTCTATTTGCCTCTATCCAAACAATTGGACAGTCGTCTCATCTAGCTAAGTTTCCAGCTGTTGCTTTTGATTATATCGTTGTGGATGAGTTTCATCATGCCGCTGCGGGTGGTTATCAACGATTATTAGAGCATTTCACGCCGTCATTTTTGTTAGGTTTAACCGCAACACCGAATAGGACTGACGGTAGCGATATCCTCGAACTATGTGACAACAATCTTATTTACCAGCAAGACCTGTTCGATGGCGTAAAAGCAGATGTGCTATGCCCTTTTTCTTATTTCGGTATTTTCGACAAAGAAGTAGATTACGAGCACCTGCCCTGGCGCAATGGTAAATTCGACCCCGAAAAGCTATCTAATAAATTAGCGACCAAAGGCCGCGCAAAACATGTTTTCACTGAGTGGAAGTCAAAGTCTCAAGATGTATCACTGGCTTTTTGCGTATCGCGCAAACACGCCGATTACATGGCAGATTACTTTAATCAACAAGGTGTAGCAGCAGCGAGTGTTCACTCGGACTCTTCACTTACGCGCAGCGAAGCCTTAGAGAAACTTAACAACGGTAAAATTAAAATATTATTTTCGGTAGACCTATTCAATGAAGGCGTCGATTTACCGAAGATAGATACCGTATTAATGCTCAGGCCTACTGAATCGAAGATACTTTTTCTACAGCAAATGGGGCGCGGCCTTCGTAAAAGCGAAGGAAAGGATAGGCTTATTATTTTAGACTTTGTGGGTAATCACCATAGCTTTTTAAACCGCCCAGAAATGTTATTAGCTAGCATTATAGATGGCTCGCAAGGCCGTAAAAAAATGGTCGACCTTGCAAAAAATGCCAATAAACTACTTCCAGCCGGTTGTTACGTAAACTTTGACTTAGAATTTATCGATTTCCTAACAAGCCTATCTGAAGACGAGCTTGATATCCAATACGATAAGTTAAAAGAAACCTTAGGTAGAAGGCCTACTTATACAGAGCTCTATCAGTCAGGCGCGAGCTTAGAAAAGCTTAGACGAAATAGGGGATCATGGTGGGAGTTTGTTGATAGCAAGGGCGACCTCAAAGCTGACGAACTGGAAGTGCTTGAAGAGCACCTACAGTGGTTTAAAGATCTAGCTGTTACTCGTACTTCGAAGTGCTACAAGTTAGTATTAATCGCCACGTTAATTGAGCATAAAGCTTTTCAATCTCAGGTAAGTGTTGATGATTTAGCAGAGTGGGCACGACAGTGGTTTTTAGATAACCCAGAATGGATTTTAGATTTACCGGGAAGCAAACAACAATTGGCGTCGTTAAATAAATCAGAATGGCGAGCCCATTGGCGCAGTAATCCGATTAAGTTTTGGTGTACTGAAGAGCCTGAATCGAAGGTTTCATGGTTTAACATTAGCAATCAGCAATTTCATTTCAAACAAAGTATCACAGCAATTCAACATGATTTGTTTTTAGCAATGACCGTTGAGATTAATAACCAACGTCTTGCCAAATACAGACATAAGAAGTTAGCTATAACGGCCCCTTCTTCCAATAATATCGTTCAGTTTCACGAGAAAGTGCAGCTTCCCTTTTTCCCTGACATCAAAATAGCTTGCGGGCATTTCAAAACGGGCAACGCGGAGGCGTCCGAACTTGTAAATGCACCATATGGCTATGGAAATATAGACAACTCTCGACATTTCATCGCTCGTGCATCTGGTAATTCCATGAACGGCGGTAAGAACCCTATTTATGATGGTGACTACCTGCTTTTAGAGCAAATTACACCAAATAATGCTGGTAGTATTAGCAATACAATAGTCGCCATCGAAAGGCAGGATGAAACTGGCGACAATCAGTACTTGCTGAGAAAAGTACTCAAAAATCCAGATGGCTCTTATATATTGAGAGCAGCTAATCCAGATTATGATGATCTCATGGCAAGTGAAGAAATGGTGACTTTCGCGCGTCTAAAAGGAAAAGTCGACCCGCTTGAGCTTTTTGTAGGTCAAGAACTAATGCGTGAAGAGATCCCACCACTGTTTAATGAAGATTTTAACCCTGGAAATTGGCAATCGGGTCATGTCGTACTCAAAGAAAAGAGTGTTCAAATTTTGTTGGTTACCCTAAACAAACAAGGGAAAGGCAGCGAACATCAATACCATGATTACTTTATTGACGATAAACATTTTCATTGGCAGTCGCAAAACAGCACTTCACCAAGTAATAAGCGTGGCAGAGAAATAATTCAACATCAGAAATTGGGTAGCCGCGTTTATCTTTTCGTTCGAGAGAGTAAATTGAGAGGGAGAACAGCCTCACCTTTTATGTTCTATGGCGAGGTGAAATATATAAGTCATGAGAGTGAAAAACCGATGAATGTGACTTGGGAGTTATTGAGTTGAATTGTGAATAATCTAGGTAAATGCAAAGGTTCGCGGACTCATCATTTCAACTTAAAATTTTAAAGTACTTTGAAACAAGGACTGTACATGGAAATATTTTTCGTAATGACGATATCTCTTTTCCCCTTCGCGTTAGTGATACTTTTCGCCGCTTGCTACAACAAGATTACAGATAAAAAATCACGTATACCTTTTGACTATGCACGTACGGCACGAATCCCTGCCTTTACATTGTTGCAGCAGCATAGAGACTCTTCGCTAGACATGTTGGTATATGCACTACTCTCAACCTTATATTTCCAACTGCCTTTTTCATTACCAACAATTGCTGAGCTGCTAGGTTTCGTGGACGTATCAAAGAACTGGTTGATATACGGCATTATCTTTTTTGCAGCCGCTATTTATTCGCTGTCCAAAGCATTAAGAGCCTTCAGTAAAATTAGAATCGCCAGATTAGGAATAGAAGCCGAGTGGGCAGTTTCATTCGCTTTGTCGAAAATATCAGACAATAGAGTACGAGTTTTTCACGACGTACAGGCACCTAATTTCAATATTGACCATGTACTAACGTTCCCTGGAGGTGTGTTAGCTATCGAAACTAAAGGAAGGCGGAAACCAAACGTAAAAAACTCTAAGAGTTCTCACAAACTAACCGTAGAGGGCGAAAAAATTCAGTTCCCACATTACACAGATACGTCGACGGTTGAGCAAGCAAAGCGACAAGCAGATTGGCTAAGTAAGCAGTTAACTCAAAGCACCGGTATGAGTGTGGTAGCTAGTCCCGTAGTAGTTATTCCTGGCTGGTTCATAGAATATAAACAAAAGCCTGTTATTCCAATTATGAATCATAACTCATTAACCAAACACTATGCTTTGTCTAAAAAAACCGTATTAGACAATTCATCTCTAGATCGTATTAACCATCAACTTGAAGCTTTAACAATGCGAGGGTCGGATCTATTTTGATACGTAACTGGTCATTTTACCTCTAGAGATACTTGCTACAAACTTGAGCCTATGACCTTTGCCTCCGGAGAGCATTAACGCCAAACGGCATAGTTCGGGGATAACCGGCGAAAACAGACTTCACACAATTAATCAATAACTTAACCCCCATTAAGCCTGAGTTCAATTTACAACAATTAACCCCGGTGGTCACGGTCAAGTCACAACAAGTCGTCCAAAATATATGTTCAAATTGAACATATATCGACCACCCGAACCGTTCGCGGGATGTTTCCGAACAACTTATTTAGAGTAGTTTTCATGCTTGTTAAGTTTTATTTTTGGCTCAGAAAGCTTCATCCTTCGATCTGCTTTTTTAGTCTGTACTCAAAGTCTACGCCGGCAACAGTTTGCTTGATTAACTTTTCAAACTAACGGTGAGCTTGGCTTTAGTCCCGTCGTCTGAAGGACTCATATAAATTAAATTTTTATCCGTGCAGTAGTATGTGAAAGATGTATTTTTCCGAAGTGACAAAATGTTTGTGTACAATTTTCTATTAGGGTGCAATTATCAAATGAAAGATTCAGTAAGAGTTGTTAAGAACTACAAAAGATGGGGCATTCTTTGCCAGATAACTCCTTCTTCAAGACCCGCTATTTGAGAAATACTGAAGGAAGAAAGAGAAGAAAAAATATTGATGGGGCTTGGCAAGGTTTAATGGTCTCAATTTTATCGACTCGGCAAAGGTCAACTGGCGGTAATAATAGAACTAAAATTGCTTTAGGCTCACCATACCTTAAGTGGAGCGAGGTTTGTTCAAACGAAACTAATATTGCGAAGTACGTTCAGGGCTTCACTGATAATCGCAAAAAAGTACAATTTTTACTCGAAGCTTTTGAATGGCTTTCTGACGAGACAAACTGGCATAGGATTAAGTTGTACCAACGTAAAATTTTATCTGTAGACGTTGATCAGAGAGAGGAGCGATTGAAAATCGAACGTTCTGCAGCAAAATTATTAACTGATATACGAGGGATTGGCCCGAAGCAAAGTAGAAATTTTTGGCAATATCGAGGTTACTCAGTTTGGACCATACCTCTTGATTCTCGTGTACAAAAAATTATCACGCAAGCTCCATTTGGCATTAATCTTGATTTTAAGAGAGACTACGAGACAATAGAAGAACAGTTAGCTTTGTTATGCTCAAAAGCTAAAACATATCCATGTATGCCTGATGCATCGCTCTTCGACCTGGAAGCTATGGTTCGTGCAAAAGTTGGTCTACCGCCTTGAATTGAACAGCCCGTTAAATTCTAACAAAGCGCCTCCATCCACCTTTACTCAAGGGACAAATTTGCATAAACATTTAACGCACTGCGAAGGGCACTATTATCTTCAGACGAAAAAATGACACATTATTTTTCATCACATTCAAGGCGACGAAGCGAGAAGGCAAAAGTCATATACCTTCTAAGACCAAGACGTTTTCAAAACTTTTTTACCCAAATTAAGATAAAAAACCCCTTAAAAATACCTAGTTTCTTCTGAGCAAAAAAGAAAGTGAAGTTATGCTTCTCTTCAGTCCGGCTTTCTTGAGTTAAAACTCCTTACAATAGTGTTTATTACGCTGTTGGAGAGTCACTTATGAATGGAATTGTCGGGGCTGTAAAGCGTGTCAGTGTCAGCAAGCTTCAGATACACGATCTTGCTTTGGGTGCGTATGATTGTTTAGCCATTTGTCGCTATATCGGTTCGCGAAAATTCTATTCCAGAATGACGACCGCTTTCCAAGAACTACCTTATGCAACCAAGTTACCACAAGGCCGTTTTGCACTGTTCTCAGGCTGGTCATATATAGAAACTTGCCCTCGCGATGCGAAAATCCATTTACTCTCCGTTGACGATGTAGCTGACAGTCTTATTACAGAATTATCTTGGGAATACATCTTATTCAAGTTGCTGACTAGCACTGAATATTCATCGGTTTTGAGTGCGGCTTATGCTTTTGCTCTTAACTGCCCACCTCACTTACAAGATGGTTTATTAGAACTGCCCACTATCACCTCCCCGACAGCCAAAGTTACAAAGTTACTTGGCGCGGATAGAAATACCATCCGGAGACACCTGAAGAAGCGCAACGGCTCGTTATATACCAGCTTATCGGATTCTCAAGGCACATGAATATGACTAAGAAGCGTTACGGTGTAGAACACGCCAGACGGAATATAAAAAAACTGACTTCCCAGCCGACCAGGATTGATGAAGATAGTATTAGATCTGTTGCCCGGTACTTTGTAGCCAATGCCCACAATAGTCTTGCATGTATGGGGATGTGCATTCTGCTGAGCGGACGAAGCCTTCAACTTTTATTGAGTGATACAGTGCATCTCAGATTGGATCCGACGGGAAATGGACTCTTGGGTTCGACATGGTTATTTCAGTCAACCGTAGTTCCGTTGGGTTGGCGCGATTCGTTTCATCACAGTTCTAAAAATGCATTTATTATTATCCCAGCTCCCTTTGCAAGGCAGCTTGAAGAAATCAGGGATTCCAGACCAGCTTTTGCTGAAATTGAGAAGGGCTTGAAGCAATTACTTTCTGAGCTATCCCCTCCTCATGAAAAGATTACGTTGCGGCGTTTGGAAAACGTAATTCGATTTGAAGGTAAGCGTTTCGACCTTAATTCATTTGAAATGGACTTTATCCAGTCCACTGATAAAGACGTTCACATGCAACATTATTATGTGAATTTTCAAACGAAATCAATCAGAGAAAAGCACGCTAAATACGTTGCTTGGATTTGCCAGACTCCTGAAAAAGTCGGCTTACTCGAGGTTTCAGGTAGGTTCGGCTCAAAATGGGCTTTGAATGCAAAAGGTGTAAAAAAAGCTTTCTCATTCATTACAGAGCAGCTGGAAGATAGTATTGAGTTCAATCGTCCGCAAGCACTCTTTACTTGGTATTCAGCTTACATCTTGCAACTCCTCCAATTGCTAACGCTTCATCGACCGTGCGAGTCACCATTTAAAAAGCTCGATCGCTTTACAGATGATTATGAGTACCTTCAGATTACTGATAAGGGGCCAAGCTCAACCCGAATAATACCACTCGGAAAACTGGGAAAAACTGTTGTTTCTGAGTATGTTCAGTTTCTTACTCTACTCGCTTCTAAGATTGCACTACGCTCTCCTGAAATAGCAGAGGGCATACAGGCGATTTTACGCAGCAAAAAGCCACTTTTTCACAGTTGGCGTGGTAAAGATTTTTCACCTGTAACAGAGTCATACCTAAAGAATTTGTTCAGAGACGATCTTCCTCTACCTTTGAACTGGCACCGCCATACTTTAGCAACCGAGTTGGTAAATAGAGGAGTTTGCCGCCACAAAATTGCTGCTTACATGGGGCATCACCGTCCGCTTGAACACTCATTTTCGCGTTTTTCTTGCGCTTCATTTGAATGGCTCTATGAGGTCCGAGATGAAATAGAGATGGTTGTACATGAATTCTCAGTTCCGTTAATACGTGTTAACCAGGTGTTTCAATGATTACACAATATTCCGCTATCGAAGAATACAAGCTGACGACTGGAACGCCAATTAAAAGACAGGCTGAGTATTGTGCCGATCAATTGATAGCGGATTTGACCAAGCGAGACTATTGGAAAGATGCTACACATGAGAATAAAACTGAGGAGTTGAGAAAGCTATTCGATGAAATTGATTGCAGAATGGGCAAATCAAAAAGGACTACAATCCTTAAGTCGGTTCTCCATGAGAGACTGATTGGTCGACCATTTAGAACTAAACCTCAAAGGCAAACTACATTTGACAGCAGTGCGGAGGCATGTTTCAAGCTTCTGATAAAAGCTTACCACTTAGTTCTGCATGAAATTGAAACTACCTATGTTCCAGCTTCAGAGCTCAGATTACAGTGGTTGTTTTTTTTGTCCACAGTTCATGGCGGACTCTGCAATCATGAGATGTTAGATGCCCTTGCCGCAAAATTGGAAGATAAGAACAAATTTATAACCTATCACCATGGTTATCTGTCTGTTCATCTTATCTTTAATTCTGAAGCGCATCCAACGAATTACGTAATTGACGAAAATAGATTTACAAGTCGAAGTTGGTATCCAGACCCAATTTCTTTTGCAGCACTTGTTGGCGTTTTAAAGTGCGGCAAAAGCATATTGCCATTGCAGAAAAACGCATTCTGTTATATCGAAGACCTTTTAAATCGAACGCTACCTGATGCATCGGTTAACGTTTTCAAAAGCGATTCGTGGCTTCACGGCCTTTCTCTTGTGTTTGAACGGCTTCATACACACAGCTGCCCTGCTTTTCTGGGCGCAACCATACGAGGTAAAATAACGAGCTGCTCCGATCATTCTGCTATGTCTTAAATTATTGCGTCCCGCCCAATGTTCATAGAAATGTCCGAAAGTAGTGGCGTATTAACTTCTTCACGTGAAAAGCAGTCCACAGAGCATAACTCTTATTATGAAAAAATTTTTTTGGCAGAACTGCGTCAATCAACTCGAAAAACAGATGAATATGGAAGAAAGCGAAATGCGGTAGACGTAAAAAAGTCGCTAAAACAATTGATAATCAAACTGGATAGTGACATTTCTCCTGAAGTAATTCTGGCTGATTTCATACTCAGTGAATTTAACCAAGGGAGCTGGAAAGCACCATCTACAGCTCTACGATTTATATCAAACATCGGTCGAGCATGGCTTCAAGTTACAAGACAATGCGATTTAATTTCTCACGATGAAGGGGCAATGTCAGAGGTCTATTCCGAACTCGTTAACTTACGAGAGAAAAGAGATCAGCGCGCCATAGATGACCTCAACAAATTTTTCATTTTTATCAATTCTTCCTATTCCTTACCGCTTCCCGAAAATATGGAAACATCTGGTCGGCAGCAAGCGCATGTTCGAAGTACTACTGTTAACGAAACCGCTTTCCTGCAACTCATTGAAGACCTACCTAAGCTGTTTCCAAATGAATCGCCGCACACAATAAAGCAGCTTCATCTTATGCTCATTCTTATGAGACGAGTAGGACTTAGACCGTTTGAAGTGGTTAAGCTAAAGCAATCAGACTTGAACACGGTAAACCTTCTTACCATAACCGTCAGAGCAAACGAATATTACTCGGTGAAAAGCTATTCAGGTTATCGAAAAATCCCTCTTTCGGCCTTGCTTAAGGAGAACGAACGAAACTTGTTGCTCGCGTATTGTAGCAACAGAAAGCAAGAAACACAGAATTCGCTCAACCGATTGCTGTTTTCATCTGATCACCGCTTTGACCGTCTCTTCAATATTAATGCCATTTTTAAGGTAGTGAGCTCAGCACTTTCAGCCTACATGGCGTGCAGCTGCCCCATGTACCAATTAAGGCATTCGCTTATTTCATATCTCACAATTGTCCTGTTTGGCTCAGATAAATCATTAACGAGGCTCACGCCTTACTCTCATGAGCATGCGAGCAGAATCAAAGACGTGCTACTCAACGGTAACACTCAAGACGACTTTTACCAATTAAGCGCATTGGCAGGTCATTTATCTCCGAACACAACTTTATCAACGTATTGCCATTTTACTGACTTACTTATCCACGAAGCAGGTTATGTTGAGGTTTCAAAATACGACATTAATTTTTGGGCGAATTTGACAAATGTACGCCCATCAACAGCGGACCGATGGAAGAAAATGGTAACTAACGACCAAAGCGATAAAACGGAAATCTCCGATTGTTTCATGAAAGGTATGCTTGACCATCACTTAAAGTACATACAAAAGGTTGGCTCACGCGAAAAGGAGGTAACATCTGTGAACAAGTTATTTGAAATTAACAATCAAAATCACTTACTTTCTGAATGTGACCAAATTCTGCGGAAATTTGATAGAGGAGTGGAAATAAGTGTTATTGCGACATCACTTGCTCAAAACTTCTCATGGGCTGAGTCGGTCGTCTTAGCTGCGAAAAAAATTAAAGAGCACAACAAATATTGGACTAAACGAGGACAAAGCAGGCTCTATCCAACAGGCTCAAAAAAGCTAACCCCTCCGATGGTAAATAGCGCAATAGAAATGACCGATTGCTTTACGATAAGCAAAAGGCTTTCGACCTTGCCTGAAGACAAGGCTGCGGAGATCCGCTGGGCGGCAAACTATTTGTTCGAAAACAAACAACATGGGCACAATTACGTCAATTTTCGAAGTACTGATGAACTTGAACGCTATTTAATAGCACTATCTCCAATTGTTGGTATGGCTCGATGGCTAATTGAGCTTGTTCCACTTGAAGGTATGCTCCCAGTTTTAAGCAGATGGATAGAGTCAGAAGGAGTTAACGGGTTCATCTCAGCCAAAACTGTCAGAGACAGGTTCAAATTTCCAGACGGTCAAGTCAAGCTTTACTTCTTGAAGTTAGATGCTGTAAAGATAACCAAAGGAGGCATACCTCCAGACTCTTCGCAATCTTCAAATGCTCTTCAGTATGTGCTCCATCTTTATGCTATTAACAAAAAGGCCAAGATCATTGAAGAGCGCTGTAACTCGGCAAGTCAGGCTTTTTGAAATTTTTGTTCATTCGTCTTGGCGATTTGAGTTTCGTAAATTGGTAAGTGATAAGAGGTAATGATGTGATTACCAAGGGATACTGCCGGTATATTTCCAAGCGATTTTGACGTAAACAGACTTATTCATTTACATGCCTCTAGCGCGACCTGTGGGAGCAGCTTATTATCCATGCTTTTTGCCGACAAGAGGGATAACCTGATTGAAGAAGCCCTCTTATTTTCCTAAACAATGAATTTATCCCATTTCCCGTAGCTTGCTCTAATATGACCTTTTCGTAAACTCAACCCAATTAGCAATGCGCCACATAGCAAGCTTGAAACAACTGAAACCAGAGGGGCACCGAGCAGAAATGGCGTGGTAAATAATGCCAGGCCTAGAGGAACAAGCGCATAACGTGCCATGCGCCCAGACTCGGCAGTAGCAGTAACAACGACTGTCAGGACCAGAGCTCCCACCACATGATCAGCATTAGCCGTGCTGCCCTCGGTCCCCAGCGTCAAACGAGTGGACATAAGCCAAACTCCGACAGGAATGCAGAGCGCAAGATTCCAGGGCAAAGTAACTCCTCCTGCAATCATGTCTTTAAATACTGTTATGGGGCCCCGTTCAAACTCTCTTTCATCACCCTCCCAGGCTCCTGTATCAGTATCGCCGGTAAAGAAAATACGTAGCAATGGGCGACCTTGCTTTTTACGACGCCATAAGAATTCAGTAGTTGCCACCAGCTCATCCAGCGAATAAGGAATTTGAATCAGCATGGCTGCTGCACCAACCAGGCAAAGTGTACACCAGGTTCCAATAACGATGGGCTGAATAATAATGAAGAAAATCGACACCACGCCTAATGGCACAATCATAATGCCGAACAGCATTACCAACCAGGGCATGGTGCGCCAGCGGCGGGTTGACCCCATCAGGCCGGTAAGAATTTCCAGCGCATAAGTCATAGCACCTAACCCGGCGTCGGGAACCGGCCACGCCTCAGATACCTCAGATGTGATAATTTCTTCGGTGCCATTTTTCGGGTCACCGCCCCCGCCTGCAAAAAACGGTTCCCATACCGCGTCTATATGTCCTAACTGGAAGGCACACAAATAGCGTGAAATAAAAAAACCTACAAATGCGAGCAAAATAATAGGCATCCGTTGCACCCAGCTTGACGGATTAAACTCCCAACCGGGCGGAATATTGGGGCCGGTCTCCGCCGCTATTAGTGATACA
Organism: Alteromonas sp. MmMcT2-5; assembly: GCF_022348315.1. NCBI lineage: Bacteria > Pseudomonadati > Pseudomonadota > Gammaproteobacteria > Alteromonadales > Alteromonadaceae > Alteromonas > Alteromonas sp. MmMcT2-5. The sequence continues at coordinate 92,508 of NZ_JAKRFB010000005.1, forward strand.
CCGGGCGTTGGCCGCGAGCACACGGCAAAAGCAATAATCAGCATGCCCACTAACGTGCCGTTCAGATAGGCCCCCGCCGTAGGAGCCCAGAACACCAACGGTGCCGAGAGCACCCAAAATCCGACAATTCCCGCGGCCCAGCGAGCCTGGCTCATTCGCCATGACAGACTTAAACCGGCAAACACCAGCAGTGCCAGTCCCGACCCCATGTCACTAATCGTCATTGCGCGGCTTTCATACCCCAACAAAAATGGCGCGGTTAACAACCAGAACGCCAACCCGATATTCATAAAGTGGGCCCAAATAAAGTTGCTATGGGCGTCACGATAATGATCTTCGTGCTTTTCACGAATTGCGTTGGCGTTAACTTCTTTTTCCTTCGCCGTTTGCATCCAGTCTGGCAAAGTGATGCCATTGGCTTTATACCAACCTGGCGGATCTTTTTTCAGATTGTCAATTAACCGTTCCAGTGCATCATAAATGTGGTGCTGTGGTCGCCAATTTAACTGTTCCTTCACCCGGCTGAGATTAAGGTCATAATGATCACTTGATAAATCAATCATGAAGGGTTTGATGAACGGCTTTTCTCCATGATCAAAGGCGTCAGGCACCACTGGCTCGGTTTTTTCTTCCAACCAAGCCCCATATTTAGCAACATACTCTGGTATTTCGATGGTGTTCCACTCTCGTTCACCATAAATCAAATGACCAATTCGATTTTGCAGCGCCTGATAACCCATTACGCTGTCTTCGCCGGCCAATAGTACATTTTTTTTGGGCACTTCATGGCGCTTTTTAACCAGCTCGGTAAACAATGACACCATATCGTCTTTATGCAAAAAAGCTTGTCCGGCCATTCTATCGCCCGAGTACACCCAACTCTTAAATTGCCGCTCGTAAATGCGGGCGATCTGATAGCTTAAAGTGGGAACAGCGGTGTGGTCATCGTACAAGCCTGCCATTCGTAACAGGGTATAGGGAATTTTGCCATGATGGCTGCGAATGGCTTCTTCGGCATCGGCTTTAGACTGCGGATAGGCCCAGCCTGGCTCGATGGGCGTATCCTCGGTAATTTTTTCTCCAGGGACGCCTGCCCGATGAATAAGCATGGTGGAGGAATAGATGAAATGATCCACATCAAAGCGCTGCAGTTCGGTTAGAAAATCCGCCGTTCCCTTTACATTGAGAGCCTCATACAAGGGGTTGTCTTCGCCCGAGAAATCATAATAGGCGGCAAGGTGAATCACGCAGGCAATATGACCGCCATGTTTTTCATGAATTTTATACAGCGCAAGGGAAATGGAGTCTTTGGAGGTAAAATCGCACTCGTAACTTTCATGGGCACTTTCGCAAGGTGTCAAATCCAACCCAATAAGGTGATAATCTTTTTTCAGCACCTCACAAAGTGCACTGCCTACGCCGCCAGATGCACCAGTTATCAGAACAATCCGCTTTTCTGCTGCTTGTTGTGCCATCAATAAGTCCTTGCCAGAAACCTAAAATTAAGAGGGTTACTATTGAGTAACGAATCAACCCGCGTTTCGGGTCATTGACAGAGAGAAAACGATGAAAATAGACAAAATCTAATCAACTTCGGCAATTTAGGGAAACGCGCCGCGTCTGCTTGATAATCGATAATGCGGCGGGACAGTGTAAAACTTGCGAACGACAGGAATATACTTTGTAGTAAAAACACGATTGGTTTGGGGAGCCATCATGCAAGGAGCCTTTGCTGCCACACCGCGTTGGTTAATAAATGCCATAGGCTAATGATTTTAATTGAATAAGTAAGATTGCACGACCGTAAAATGAAATTTAATGTTTTCAATGCGCAAATAGGAATAAAACTTGATGGTCTAGAGTCTCGCAATACTTCCTTGCTGGCACACGGTGTCGGCGCCCATTTGGATAAGGAGCCTCTCATGTCATTTATCTCAGCCGGTCCTGCAGACCGCCTTGAAAACCTCAAACCTAAACGCGTTACCCTTAACGATACAGAAATTCTTCTCATTCGTGACGGTGAAAACGTTTATGCCAGCAGCGCCGATTGCCCTCATAAAGGTGCGCCTCTTGAAGATGGTGCAGTATGTCGAGGCAAGTTGGTTTGCCCATGGCATAAAGGCACTTTTGATATCGCCTCTGCTGATGTATGCGAACCACCTGCACTAACAGGATTATCTCGGTATGCGGTTGAAATACGTGACGGCGAGGTACTTGTGGATCCCGAACAGGCCACCGACAGCACCGATAAACGACAAAACCGATTAACTGCAGTTAACGCACATTCTCATATTGTGATTGTCGGCGCTGGCGCAGCAGGCGCTGCCGCTCTGCAAAGTCTGGTGAACAATCGTTACCACGGTCGGATCACTGTTGTTGATCCAGAAGCAGATGCACCTTATGACCGAACACTGCTTACCAAAGCTGTGACAGCGGGCGACATGGAACCTGATGAGGTAGACCCCCTTGTTAATCAAGACGACATGGATATCACAGAAGTTACACGCCTAGTGGCTAAAGTATCCGGAATTGATACTGCCGCCCATCAAATTGAGCTATATGATGGTCAATCGTTGACATACGATCGATTACTTATTGCCACAGGCGGGATCCCCATACGGCCGGATTTACCCGGCGTTAATTTGTTGGGGATCCATACGCTTCGAAATATTGAGCATGTGGAACGTCTATTAGCTGACGTTGAAAACACGAACAATATTACCATTGTTGGCAACAGTTTTATTAGTCTGGAAGTGGCCGCTTCATTAAAGCAGCGTAGCGACAATATACGGGTAAAGGTTATCGCACCTGATGCGGTGCCGTTTGAAAAACAATTTGGAACCCAAATCGGGCAGTATTTCCGTGATTTACACGAGAAGCATGACGTCGAGTTTGTCGAGGGCACAGTAAGTGGATTTCATGGTACTGAAAAAGTAACCGCAGTGAAGCTGGAAAGTGGCGAAACGTTGGAAACCAATCTGGTGCTGCTAGCTACCGGCATAACGACTGATAAAGATTTACTCAATAGCTTTACATTAACGCATCAGGGATTGGTGAAAGTGAACGAATTCCTTGAAGCTGCTGAAGATGTCTATGCGGTGGGTGATATTACCAGTTATCCGTATAATGGCGAAGAAATGCACATTGAGCACTGGCGACTAGCCCAGCAGCATGGTCGTTGCGCAGCAGAAAATATACTCGCGAGCCTAGCCTACCCTGCCGAACGTAAAGCATTTGATCGCACACCTTATTTCTGGACACAGCAATTTGATGTAAAGTTTGAATACGTAGGCCACGCAAAAGAGTGGGACGAAATCGAAGCGGTGGGCACACCGGAAGACGAACAATACCTCGCAGTTTTTCGCAAAGATGGTAAGGAAATTGCTGCTCTGGCTAAAGGTTATCCGCAGCTCATGGCAAAAATGATTATTGAGATGGACGACCATGTTGCGCTGTCATCGGTTAAAGCTGAACTTGAAGCTGCCTAATTAACAAGCTTTGATTTGGTGACGAGAAAGCGCGTAATGGCGCGCTTTCTATGACAAGATTGCTAACTATCCTCCGAGGCCGGTAGTCCTCACGTACAAATCCTTCTAATTAAACAGTCAGCGATTTTCGTTGTAGCTGTCTATACCAGCGATGCCCCACCCAAAATGCTGCGGTGATGTAGGGCACTCCACCTACTACCCACATGATAAGTCCCGCTAATTGCTGATCGGCAAGGTTGCGGGATTCACCGTAAAAAGGAGTGCTGCCAAAGGTAAGAAACGCACCTAAAAAGCCCGTGTGCATTAGCGTCACCAACAGTGCCAGCAACGCATAGGGAACTTTACGGGTAAAGGCATGTAAGCAGGCCCACCAAAACCATACCGCCGATATCAGAAAGCAGGCGTGTTCGAATACGTGAATCCAGGGATTCTCCAACGCCAACATATAAAATTTCGGGATGTGCCAGAACCAGATCATCATACCGTGAAAGTAGGTGCATACCATCGGATATTGAGTGATTTTAAATGCATATTTCCATAATCTTTCCCCATATGCTCCACAAGCCCTGTAGAACTGTGGCAATGGCCGAGCCAAAGCGAAAGCTGGCGCTATTATTACCATCATAAACATATGCTGGGTCATATGCGCAGCAGAGCTATGTTCAGCCCATTCGTCCAACGGACCCAAAATGGTAAAAAAGGTGATCAAAATGGTGATATGAAATAGCCATCTCCGCCATACAACTGCGGTAGCGTAGCGGCAGCCCCATACATAGATTATCCAGAATATCAGTACTATCACCGCCGTAAGGCTAGCGGAAAACGCGTCCTGGCCACCACTGGTAAAGGGGTTGTGCGCCCATGCACCGGTTGACCAAAACAATAACGTTGCTACGAGAATAATTAAATACATGGTGCCATCGCCAAAAGAGGAATGCCAACAGCCAGCGTCGAAATGGCCGAAGCAAGATAACTTGTCGCCGCTACACGCAGTAAAAAGCGCGACTCATTTTCTGCATTTGCCGCTACGTGCCACGACTTAAAGGCGCAAATTCCCAAATAGATAACAATAAGAAACGTAGGAATTAAAAAACTAAGGTTTATCCAATTAAATGGGCCCGCCTCGGCCGCAGGTTTAGCCAGCTGACAAGCCACCGCGACTCCGCCATAAGTAAATACAAACCAGAGCGCCCAAATCACAAACCCGGCCACAAGATGCCAAGGGTGCGCGCGGGAAACTTTCATTTAGCCTCCCATATTGTTGGTAAGATCAAAAAGCTTGCGAAGCTTAGCCAAAAAATAACAAGTGTAAACAACCACATGGGGCTCATTACGACAATTTCATAGGACAGCTTTGTACTGATGTAATCATAACTAACCCGCAGTGCCTGGAGCGTAGTGGTGATCACGCTGATGATACTGTGGAAAAGCAAAAAGGCCAGCATCACCAACAATACGGCATCATACGCATTAGTCGTAAATTGCAGGTCACTCGAAACAGTGATGAAAGCCAATAGTCCAACATGACCCATTCCACAGGCTGAAACGAGCCAAAGCCACTTAGCGAGCGACTTCTCTTGCTCACGGCGCAAATAGCGATTCAGACGGCGATACAAAGTCACTGCAATGGTCAGTAACGCACCACTTAGCCCCATTAAAACCGGCGAAATTGCCGACACGTCAGGTAAGGTTTTATTTGGTGAAACTGTCCACAAATATAACCAACCGAAAAGCAGCGACAAATATAAGGTGCCGTCAGCTAACAGAGTCACACACATACCCCATAACCCTGGGCCGTCAAAGGTACGCGAGTGCAGAGGCGGCTCTCCCCGGCTCGCTTCTTCATCCGTCAGTGGTGCCATCGTCTTGTGCGTGCCGTTCTCCCAACTCCAGCGTAAAAAGAAGCCTAGACCCAATATGGCGAAAAAGATGCCGACCATATACGCTTTAGACACCAGGCTGATGCACAACCCCGCCAGGGTAGCCGCACAAATTAGAGGCCACCACGAATGGCTGGGAATATGAATAACTTCTTTTAGCTTGCCACTAATCGCATCTGTTCCATACAGTTCCCGTCGCCCGTGCTTAATACTTTTTAAGCCATGTTCGCCAGCTGGAATGCTATTAATCAACGACGGGTCGTCCCATAGTGGATGACGTGATTTTACCTCAGGGATACTGGCAAAATTGTAAGACACCGGCGGCATGCCCGTGGCCCATTCCAATGTATCAGCTTGCCAAGGATTAGATGAAGCCTTTCGACCATATCGAAAATGTAGCGTCACATCTAAGACGAGCATTAGAATACCAATCGCGAGCACGAAGCCACCAATGGAAGAACTCAGATTTAACCAATCCCAGCCCAGGCCACTTTCGTAAGTAAACACTCGGCGTGGCATGCCCAACAGACCAGTTAGGTGCATGATCAGAAACGTTGAATTAAATCCGACAAACACCAAGCCAAACGCCCAGCGTCCCATTCTCATAGACGGCATTCGTCCGGAAAAATGGGGCAACCAGTAATATAGGGCGGCGATCAGCGGAAAGAACATTCCGCCAATAAGCACATAATGAAAATGCGCCACTACAAAGTGCGTATCGTGCACCTGCCAGTCAAAGGGCACCAGTGCTAGCATCACACCAGTCAACCCACCGCAAACGAAGATAAACAAAAAGCCAAAAATCCATAGCATCGGCAGTTCAAACCGAACACGGCCTACCCACAATGTCGTTAACCAAACGAAAATCTGAATGCCTGTGGGAATCGCCACCAGCATGCTGGCAATGGAAAAAAATGCCTGGGCCAAATGAGGGATCCCGACGGTAAACATGTGGTGTACCCATAAGCCAAAGCTGATAAACCCAGTGATGATTACTGATAATACAACCCAACGATATCCCACCAGCGGTCGACCCGCGAACACTGGCAATATAGTGGAGACCATACCCGCTGCCGGCAGAAAAATAATGTAAACTTCAGGATGGCCGAATAACCAGAACAAATGCTGCCATAAAATAGGGTCACCACCAGCGTTAGGATCAAAAAAAGGCATTTGCGCTGCCCGCTCAAGCTCTAACAGAATGCTAGCCAGAATCAGCGGAGGAAAACCGAACACGATCATTAACGCCATCGCGAGAATATACCAGCAGAAAATAGGCATTTTGCTCAAACTCATGCCCGGCGCTCTTGTACGCAAAATCGAGACGGTAAGCTCAATACCTGCTGATACTGCAGATATTTCTACAAAAGTCACTCCGAGTAGCCAGAAGTCTGAGCCCGCGCCAGCGGAATAGTCGTCGCTGGATAAGGGTGTGTACATAAACCAGCCCGAATTAGGCGCGATGCCTAGCACCAGACTTGACAGCAAAATCAACCCTCCAAAGAGGTAACAGTAATAGCCTAAGGCGCTCAAACGGGGAAAGACTAGATCGCGCGTGCCGATCATCTTTGGAATAAGATACATCGCCGCGCCTTCCAGAACCGGAATGGCAAACAAGAACATCATAATAGTGCCGTGCATAGTAAAAACCTGTGAATACAGGTCGGCAGTAATGAGTGTCTGACCTGGCAACGCCAATTGCGAGCGGATCAGCATTGCCAGCAAAATGCCTACGAGAAAAAAGATCACCCCGGTTAGCATGAATCGCTGACTGATAGAAGTATGGTTTACCGCTGCAAGATTGCCCCACCCAGGTAGGTTATCCCATACCTTGGCAAAATTTTTGTGTAGTTCTGATTTGCCATTCATTGTGTTTTACCTTGTTGGACGAGCCATGCATCAAACTTCTCAGCAGAATGAGCAATGACTTTAAAATGCATTTTAGCGTGAGAAAGGCCGCAATATTCGGCGCATTGGCCACCGAACTCACCTACTTCATCGGCTTGCAAACGCACGATGTTCGTGTGCCCCGGGATCGCATCAATCTTTCCTCCTAGCCGTGGCACCCAGAAGCCATGAATCACGTCCGCACTAGTCACATGAATATCAATTGGCGTATCGACAGGAATATGAATTTCATCTGTTAGTTCAATATCATGTTGCGGATAGGTTACATCCCACGCCCATTGTCTGGCATGCACATCAATTCGCACAGCGCGCTCATCTACATCTGCATCGCTATATTTACGATTGCGTCGGAAGCTGGCATACCACCAGAGTGAGCAAATCCCCAGTAATACCACGACTCCAACCGTGAGCATGCCCCACCAGATTGTGGTAACCGCCTTGGCTGACGGACCTGCCGGGGCGAGAATGGAATACGGCTCACTGCAACCTGCCAACAATAAGGCACTGGCAGTGAAAAGATATTCTGTTACTCTATTTACCAAACTCACTCCTTAAACGGTATTTAGGATCTGACGCTTCTATGTCGAATTCAATAATCAGCAGCCGCGCTTCACTTAGGGGGCATGCGCTACATCCAGCCCTGATCCATTTTCCCATCGCGTTTTTGCTCATACTCATTGTCACAGATATTGTATTTATCCTTACCAGCGATCCTTTCTGGGCTGAAGCCAGTTTTTGGCTTACTGCTGCTGGACTGGCATTTGGTGTTTTGGCCAGCCTTGCCGGTGCCATTGATGTTTTTACTGTACGTATTATTCGCCATATTGTCGCAGCCTGGGCTCACGCCGTTCTAGCAGTAATGACGCTATCGCTGACCACATTTAACCTTACCTTACGCGCCTCAAAATAATGAACGCTAAGTTGAGCCCTAGATTGGCCATGGCACAAAACCAGGTGCAGCAGGTTTTGCCAGGACCACAAACAGTATGCTTCCGACGCCGCAAAATATCGCTATCAGAAAGCACCAGCTAAAGCCTGCCAGAAAACGCATTTCCTGGCGTTCAAGGCGCGTTATCAGTAGCCCAAGGCTCGCGTGCAATATCACCAGTATCGTCACAATGGTTAGTTTCACCATCAGCCAGAAAGTAAGGGTGTCGTTTATTACAAAGACCAATGTTCCCGCAATAATAGAAATGATAGCCGCGGGCGAAGCCACATACGCGAATATCAGCCGCGCTACCGACCCCATTCCAAATGGAATATCGATAAAGTCTTCGCGCATTTTCGACTCAGTAGCAATTAAGATTGGCAAATACAACACGGTTGCCAACCAGATCAGAAGACCGAAGATGTGAAGACCTAAAAGCCAGAGCATGAGCAACCTTACATTTATTTCATAATACTAGTTACAGCACTCGCCCCTGAAATGGTTTAGAAAAAAATGAATTTTTGCGATCGCACGTGACGA
>NZ_JAKRFB010000041.1:0-38038 GCF_022348315.1 Alteromonas sp. MmMcT2-5
TAGGATACCACCGTCCATCTGAGCAGCACCAGTGATCATGTTTTTAACGTAATCAGCGTGTCCTGGGCAGTCTACGTGTGCGTAGTGACGAGTAGGAGTATCGTATTCTACGTGTGAAGTAGAGATGGTGATACCACGTGCTTTTTCTTCAGGCGCGTTATCGATTTGATCGAAAGCCTGTGCGTTACCACCGTAAGTCTTTGAAAGAACTGTAGTGATTGCTGCAGTTAGCGTAGTTTTACCGTGGTCAACGTGGCCGATTGTACCCACGTTTACGTGGGGTTTCGTACGTTCAAACTTTTCTTTTGCCATTTTTCTCGTTTCCTAAGTTAAAAGTCCGACCCACCAATAGACCGGACCGAACCTTCATTTAGATTAAATTCTAGATTCAATAATAGCCTGCGCCACATTGTTCGGCGCCTCAGAATAATTGAAGAACTCCATTGAGTATGAAGCACGACCTTGTGTTTGTGAACGCAAGTCAGTTGCGTAGCCAAACATTTCTGAAAGCGGCACTTTAGCACGTATTATTTTAACACCTGCGACGCCATCTTCCATACCTTCGATCATGCCGCGGCGACGATTAATGTCACCAACTACATCACCCATCCAGTCTTCTGGAGTAGTCACTTCAACTTTCATTGTGGGTTCAAGTAACACCGGATTTGCTTCTGCGGCGCCTTTTTTGAAACCCATAGAGCCGGCGATCTTAAACGCCATTTCAGAAGAGTCAACATCGTGGTATGAACCGTCAAACAACGTAACCTTTACATCAAGTACTGGATACCCTGCAAGAACACCACTTCGCATCTGCTCCTGAATTCCTTTATCGACCGCTGGAATGAACTCTTTTGGTACCACACCACCGACGATTTCGTTCACAAATTCGTAGCCTGAACCTTCTTCTTGAGGCTCAATGCGCAGCCATACATGACCAAATTGGCCGCGGCCGCCTGACTGACGAACGAACTTCCCTTCAACTTCAACAGATTTACGAAGGGTTTCACGATAAGCAACCTGAGGGTTACCTACGTTACATTCAACTTTAAATTCGCGCTTCATGCGGTCGACAATGATATCAAGGTGAAGTTCACCCATACCTGAGATAATCGTCTGGCCTGTCTCGTCGTCAGTTTTCACTTTGAATGACGGATCTTCAGCTGCAAGCTTGCTTAGGGCTATGCCCATTTTCTCTTGGTCAGCTTGCGACTTAGGCTCAACCGCAATTGAAATTACCGGCTCTGGGAACTCCATACGCTCTAGCGTAATAACATGGTTAGGGTCACAAAGCGTATCACCGGTTGTTACATCTTTAAGGCCAATGGCCGCAGCGATGTCACCTGCGCGTACTTCTTTAATTTCTTCACGGTCTTTCGCGTGCATTTGCACAATACGACCAAAGCGCTCACGCTTGCCCTTAACAGGGTTGTAAACCGTATCACCCGTGTTTACTACACCAGAGTAACAACGGAAGAAGGTTAGCGTACCCACAAATGGGTCGGTCGCTATTTTAAATGCTAGCGCTGAGAACGGCTCATCGTCGCTTGAATGACGCTCTGCTTCTGTCTCGTCTTTGTCGTCAAGTACACCAGTAATGGCCTTAACTTCTGTTGGAGACGGAAGATAATGAATAACAGAGTCTAGTACTGCCTGAACACCTTTGTTTTTGAAGGCACTGCCACAGGTGGCAAGAACAATTTCGTTGTTCAGCGTACGCTGACGAAGGCCTGAACGAATTTCTTCCTCAGAAAGCTCTTCACCTTCCAAGTATTTATTCATTAGCTCATCAGATGCTTCTGCAGCCGCTTCGATCATTTCGGTACGGTACTGCTCAGCGGTATCTAAATATTCAGCCGGAATGTCTTCATAGGTAAATGTCATACCCATGTCTTCTTCATTCCAGTTGATGGCTTTCATCTTCACAAGGTCGATGACGCCATGGAAATTCTCTTCAGCGCCCATGTTGATTTGAATCGGAACACAGTTTGCGCCTAAACGCTTGCGGATTTGACCCACAACACGTTCAAAATCAGCGCCAGCCCGGTCCATCTTATTAACGAACACAAGGCGTGGCACTTGATATTTGTCAGCCTGTCGCCAGACTGTCTCTGATTGAGGTTCTACCCCAGAAGACCCACAGAAAACAACAACTGCACCGTCTAGTACACGCAATGAACGCTCTACTTCGATAGTAAAGTCAACGTGTCCAGGGGTGTCGATGATGTTGATCCTGTGTAGATCGAACTGTTGCTCCATACCAGACCAGAAACAAGTCGTTGCAGCGGACGTGATAGTAATACCACGCTCCTGCTCTTGCTCCATCCAGTCCATGGTAGCAGCACCATCGTGCACTTCACCGATTTTGTGAGACAGTCCTGTATAAAACAGAACACGCTCTGTGGTCGTGGTTTTACCCGCGTCCACGTGAGCCACAATACCAATATTGCGATAACGCTCAATCGAGGTCTTACGAGGCATAAATCTCTCTCAGTTAAATAACGTTGATTACCAACGGTAGTGAGCAAACGCTTTGTTTGCTTCGGCCATACGGTGAACGTCTTCACGTTTCTTAACCGCTGAACCTTTATTATCTGCTGCGTCTAGCATTTCAGCCGCTAGGCGTTGTGCCATAGACTTTTCGCCACGTTTACGTGCAGCTTCAACCATCCAACGCATACCTAGCGCGTTACGACGAACTGGACGTACTTCAACTGGAACCTGATAAGTTGAACCACCAACACGACGAGACTTAACCTCTACTGTTGGGCGGATGTTATCAAGCGCTTCCTCGAAGATATCTAGGTGTGCTTTGCCGGTTTTTTCAGCAACAATATCAAGCGCACCGTAAACGATTTTTTCAGCGACTGACTTTTTGCCGTCGAGCATTACGACATTCATGAATTTCGCAAGCAGTTGTGAACCAAATTTTGGCTCTGGTAGGATTTTACGTTGACCTACGACTCTTCTTCTTGGCATTTTCTATTCTCCGTATGAATTCAGGGAAAACCCAAAACTCTTAAACTTCAGTTTGGCCTTACTAACGGAGAACCGTTATGACTTAGGCTTCTTCGCGCCGTACTTAGAACGGGCTTGTTTACGATCGTTTACACCTGCGCAGTCAAGAGTACCGCGAACTGTGTGATAACGAACACCTGGTAGATCTTTAACACGACCACCACGGATAAGTACTACACTGTGCTCTTGTAGGTTGTGACCTTCACCACCGATGTATGAAGATACTTCAAAACCGTTAGTTAGACGTACACGACATACTTTACGTAGTGCAGAGTTTGGTTTCTTAGGCGTAGTAGTATATACACGAGTACATACACCACGTCTTTGTGGACAAGCTTGTAGAGCAGCTACGTTGCTTTTTTCAACGGGCTTTCTACGCGGCTTGCGCACTAACTGGTTAACTGTTGCCATTAACTAGCTCCTGATTAAAAACTACGAAAACCCAATCACTGTGATTGGGTCCATATTAATACGATTAATTGCTTAATCGCTCTTGTTTGTGAACATTGTGCTCGTCAACATTCACTGAGCTCTGATACAAAAAACCGCGACCGTTTATCGAGCCACTTATTGGCTATCCAAAATCGGGTCGCGGAATATTAAAGATCATCGCTCTGACTGTCAAGGTGTACAAAGGTTAAGCAGTTAATTTATCTGCAATCTGTACAACATGACTGCCAAATTGTTAGGAGTACGTTAACGTACTCCTATGATCTTGCCTTATTCGGCAGTATCTTCGTCTGCACCAGCATTAAGCGCTTCGGTTAGTGCCTGTTCTGCTTCAGCAGCAGAAACTGACATTTCTTCGATTTGCTCTTTGCGACGTTGTGCACGGCGTTCGTGGTAAGCGAAACCTGTACCCGCTGGAATTAGTCGACCAACGATTACGTTTTCTTTCAGACCGCGTAGGTCATCTTCTTTACCTTGAACCGCAGCTTCAGTTAGAACACGTGTTGTTTCTTGGAACGATGCCGCTGAGATAAATGACTCAGTAGACAGTGACGCTTTAGTGATACCAAGCAGCTGTGTTTCGTACTGCGCTGGGATCTTGCCGTGTTTTTCAATTTCACGGTTAGCCACTTTAACGTTCGATACTTCAACCTGTTCGCCTTCAAGGAACTGCGTATCGCCTGGATTAGTGATAATGCACTTGCGTAGCATCTGACGGATAACTACTTCAATGTGCTTATCGTTAATCTTAACACCCTGTAGGCGGTAAACTTCCTGAACTTCGTTCACGATGTAGTTTGCTACAGCTGAGATACCACGTAGACGTAGGATATCGTGTGGAGACTCTGGACCATCAGCGATAACTTCGCCTTTTTCCACTTTCTCACCTTCGAACACGTTAAGCTGACGCCACTTAGGAATCATCTCTTCGTACGCGTCACCCTCAGCAGGTGTAATTACAAGACGCTTCTTACCTTTGGTCTCTTTACCGAAGCCGATAGTACCTGAGATTTCTGCAAGGATAGCAGGCTCTTTAGGCTTACGTGCTTCAAATAGGTCCGCAACGCGCGGTAGACCACCCGTGATATCACGAGTCTTCGAGCTTTCCTGAGGAATACGTGCTAGCACGTCACCTTCATTAGCCACTTTGCCTTCTTTCGCTTCGATGGTTGTGAAGCTTGGAAGACGAATTTCTTGAAGACCGAACTCGTCGCTTTCAAGAATTAGCTTAGGCTCTTTAGAGTTTACTTTCGCAAGGTCTTTAACAACGATACGGGTTAGACCAGTAAGCTCGTCTTGCTGCATTTCGGTGTTAGAGTCATCAATGTCTGCGAAGCTAATCTTAGCTGCACGTTCAGTGATGATTGGGTGACTATGCGGATCCCAGTTAGCAACAACGTCGCCAGCTGCAATAGTTGCACCGTCATCCACGCTAAGTACAGCACCGTAAGGTACTTTATAGCGCTCTTTCTCACGGCCTTGCTCGTCGATAACAGTAAGTTCTGTTGAACGAGAAACGATAACCACTTTGCCGTCAGAGTTACGTACGAACTTCGCGTTGTGTAGCTTAAGGCTACCTGCCGTCTTAACTTGTACGCTGTTCTCAGCAGATGCTCTTGATGCCGCACCACCGATGTGGAACGTACGCATGGTAAGCTGTGTACCTGGCTCACCGATTGACTGTGCTGCAATAACACCAACCGATTCACCGCTACCCACCATGTGACCACGTGCAAGGTCACGACCGTAACACTTAGCACAAACACCGAAGTCATTGTCACAAGTGATTACCGAGCGAACCATGATTTGGTCAACTGAGTTAGCTTCAAGCATGTCTACTAACGCTTCGTCTAGAAGAACGTTACGCTCAACTAGTACTTCATTAGTACCTGGCTTAAGTACATCTTCTGCTACCACACGACCTAGTACACGCTCGCGTAGTGGCTCAACAACGTCACCACCTTCGATTAGTGGTGTCATTTGAACACCCTCGAATGTGCCACAGTCGTCGTTAGTGATTACCAAGTCTTGTGCAACGTCTACTAGACGACGCGTTAGGTAACCCGAGTTCGCTGTCTTAAGTGCGGTATCCGCAAGACCTTTACGAGCACCGTGAGTTGAGATGAAGTACTGTAGTACGTTCAGACCTTCACGGAAGTTCGCCGTAATTGGGGTTTCGATGATTGAGCCATCTGGCTTAGCCATCAGACCACGCATACCAGCTAGCTGACGAATCTGAGCGGCACTACCACGAGCACCCGAGTCGGCCATCATGTAAACAGAGTTAAATGATGATTGCTCTTCTTCTTCGCCATCGCGGTTAATTACGATGTCAGTCTTAAGGTTATCCATCATGGCCTTAGCAACTTTTTCGTTGGCATTTGACCAGATATCGATAACTTTGTTGTAACGCTCACCCGCGGTAACAAGACCGTTTTGGAACTGTTCCTGAATTTCAATAACTTCTGCTTCCGCTGCATCAATGATGTCTTTCTTAGCAGCAGGGATAACCATATCGTCGATACCAACAGACGCACCCGCGATCATCGCGTAGTGGAAACCGGTATACATGATTTGGTCAGCAGCAATTACTGTGTCTTTCAGACCTAGCGTACGGTAACAAGCATTCAATAGTCTTGAAATTTGCTTCTTGCCCATCGCTTGGTTGATGATTTCAAACGGCAGACCCTTTGGAAGGATCAATGAGAAAATCGCACGACCAACAGTCGTGTCAGTTAGCGTTACTTTCTCAGTTTTGTTGCCATCTTCATCGATGTCATATTCAGTAATACGTACTTTAACGCGAGAGTGAAGCTCAGCATTACCTGTACGGTATGCTTTTTCTGCTTCATTCGGGCTGGTGAATACCATGCCTTCGCCTAAGCCGTTTACTTTGTCACGCGTTAGGTAGTAAAGACCCAATACAACGTCCTGTGAAGGTACGATAATTGGCTCACCATTCGCAGGTGACAGAATGTTGTTCGTTGACATCATAAGTGCACGTGCTTCTAGCTGTGCTTCGATTGTCAACGGAACGTGTACCGCCATTTGGTCACCATCGAAGTCGGCGTTGTACGCCGCACACACTAGCGGGTGAAGCTGAATCGCTTTACCTTCGATTAGTGTTGGTTCGAATGCTTGGATACCCAAACGGTGAAGTGTAGGTGCACGGTTAAGTAGTACCGGGTGTTCGCGGATAACGTCGTCTAGTACGTCCCAAACCTCTGGTGCTTCGCGCTCTACAAGCTTCTTAGCAGCTTTAATTGTAGTCGCAAGACCACGACCTTCAAGCTTACCGTAGATAAACGGCTTAAATAACTCAAGTGCCATCTTCTTAGGAAGACCACACTGGTGAAGGCGTAGCGTAGGACCAACGGTAATTACAGAACGGCCTGAGTAGTCAACACGCTTACCAAGAAGGTTTTGACGGAAACGACCTTGCTTACCTTTGATCATGTCTGCAAGCGACTTAAGTGGACGCTTGTTAGAACCGGTAATCGCACGACCACGACGTCCGTTATCTAGAAGCGCATCAACAGACTCTTGAAGCATACGCTTTTCGTTGCGTACGATGATGTCTGGAGCAGCTAGGTCTAGAAGACGCTTAAGACGGTTGTTACGGTTAATAACACGACGGTATAGGTCGTTAAGGTCAGACGTTGCAAAACGGCCGCCATCTAGTGGTACTAGAGGACGTAAATCTGGTGGAAGTACCGGAAGAACCGTCATGATCATCCACTCTGGCTTATTACCAGACTGTTGGAATGACTCAAGCAACTTAAGACGCTTAGTAATTTTCTTACGCTTAGTTTCAGAGTTGATTGAAGGCAGCTCTTCACGCATAGCCGCAACGTCTGCGTCTACGTCTAGTGCTGTAAGAAGATCGAATACTGCTTCAGCACCCATCTTCGCTTCAAACTCATCACCGTGCTCTTCAAGTGCATCCAAGTATTCTTCTTCGTTAAGAAGTTGGCTGCGCTCAAGCGTAGTCATACCTGGCTCTGTAACCACGTATGATTCAAAGTAAAGTACACGTTCAATATCACGAAGTGTCATATCTAGCATTAGGCCGATACGAGACGGAAGTGATTTAAGGAACCAGATGTGCGCTACCGGGCTAGCTAGCTCGATGTGACCCATACGCTCACGACGTACTTTAGTCAGTGTAACTTCAACGCCACACTTCTCACAGATAACACCACGGTGCTTAAGGCGCTTGTACTTACCGCAAAGACACTCGTAGTCTTTAACCGGACCAAAGATACGCGCACAGAACAGACCGTCACGCTCAGGCTTGAACGTACGGTAGTTAATTGTTTCAGGCTTTTTAACTTCACCGAATGACCATGAACGGATCATGTCAGGTGAAGACAGACCGATTCGAATATTATCGAATTCTTCAGTCTTGTTTTGTTGCTTTAGAAACTTTAATAAGTCTTTCACATTACTCTCCCAGCGGAGTCAGTCTCTAGAGCCCGGCGCAAGCGCCGGGCCATCTCATAACATTACGTGGCTAACGCCGTATTACTTTTCTTCAAGCTCGATGTTGATACCCAACGAGCGAATTTCTTTAAGTAGTACGTTGAATGACTCTGGCATGCCAGGTTCCATTCTGTGGTCGCCATCGACGATGTTCTTGTACATCTTGGTACGGCCGTTAACGTCATCCGACTTAACGGTAAGCATTTCTTGAAGGGTATATGCTGCACCGTATGCTTCAAGTGCCCACACTTCCATCTCACCGAAGCGCTGACCACCGAACTGTGCTTTACCACCAAGAGGCTGCTGTGTAACAAGGCTGTAAGAACCAGTAGAACGCGCGTGCATTTTGTCGTCTACTAAGTGGTTCAGTTTCAGCATGTACATGTAACCAACCGTAACTGGACGCTCAAATTCGCGACCGGTACGACCGTCAAACAAAGCAATCTGACCGCTTTCTGGAATATCAGCAAGCTTCAGCATTTCTTTGATTTCAGATTCACGAGCACCGTCGAATACAGGTGTTGCTACTGGAACACCCTTACGAAGGTTTTCCGCTAGACGACGAACTTCGTGGTCTGTGAAGCTATCGATGTCTACTTCTTGGTGATTCTCACCAAGCTCGTACACCTTCTTCAGGAAGTCACGTAGTTCAGCCAGCTCGCGCTGCTCTTTAATCATGCGATCAATCTTCACACCAAGACCGTGTGCAGCCATACCCAAGTGCGTTTCTAGGATCTGACCGATGTTCATACGAGACGGTACACCTAGTGGGTTAAGAACGATATCTACCGGCGTACCGTTAGCATCGTATGGCATGTCTTCTACAGGCTGGATAGTCGAGATAACACCTTTGTTACCGTGACGACCGGCCATTTTATCACCCGGTTGGATGTGACGTTTAACCGCAAGGTAAACCTTAACGATCTTAAGCACACCAGGGGCTAGATCATCGCCTTGAGTGATCTTGCGACGCTTACCTTCAAACTTCTTATCGAAATCAAGTTTGATTTCAGCATGCTGATCAGCGATTTGGTCTAGCTCTAGCTGTGCATCTTCACTGTTAAGTGCGATTTCAAACCACTTTTCACGCGGCAGGCTGTCAAGCTTAGCTTGGTCAACACCAGCACGTAGTAGTGCAGTTTGTGCACGTGCGAAGATACCGTCTGCAAGAATTTCGAACTCGTCAGTAAGGTCTTTCTTAACCTGACGTAGCTGCATATCTTCAATTTCTAGCGCACGCTTGTCTTTCTCTACACCGTCACGGGTAAATACTTGAACGTCGATTACCGTACCGTGAACAGAGTTAGGTACACGTAGAGACGTATCTTTAACGTCAGACGCTTTCTCACCGAAGATTGCACGTAGTAGTTTTTCTTCTGGCGTAAGCTGCGTTTCACCTTTAGGCGTTACTTTACCTACAAGGATGTCACCGCCTTTCACTTCCGCACCAATGTAAACAACACCTGACTCATCAAGCTTGCTTAGTGCAGATTCACCCACGTTCGGGATATCAGAAGAAATTTCTTCTGGCCCAAGCTTAGTATCACGAGCGATACAGCTAAGCTCTTGAATGTGGATAGTAGTAAAACGGTCTTCCTGCGCTACACGCTCAGAAATAAGGATTGAATCCTCAAAGTTGTAACCATTCCACGGCATGAACGCGATACGCATGTTCTGACCAAGTGCAAGGTCACCTAGGTCTGTTGAAGGACCATCAGCTAGCACGTCGCCTGCAACAATCGGGTCGCCAACACTACAAGTAGGCTTCTGATTGATACACGTGTTTTGGTTAGAACGAGTGTACTTAGTCAGGTTGTAGATATCGATACCTGCTTCACCTGGAAGCATTTCATCTTCGTCTACTTTAATAACGATACGGCTGGCATCTACGTAATCAACCACACCACCGCGCTTAGCAACTACAGTAACACCTGAGTCAACCGCGATAGTTCTTTCCATACCGGTACCAACTAGCGGCTTATCAGCGCGTAGTGTAGGTACTGCCTGACGTTGCATGTTCGCACCCATAAGTGCACGGTTCGCATCATCGTGCTCTAGGAATGGGATAATGCTTGCAGCAATTGAAACGATTTGCTGAGGTGAAACGTCCATGTACTTGATGTCTTCTTTCGGCATCAAGGTAGTTTCACCACGGTGACGACATGGAATTAGGTCGTCAACCAACTCGCCTGCTTCAGTCAACGCGATGTTCGCCTGAGCGATTGCGAATTGACCTTCTTCAATTGCAGATAAGTAATCGATTTCGTCTGTTACCACACCGTCTACAATGCGACGGAACGGCGTTTCTAGGAAACCGAAGTCATTGGTACGCGCGAAGCTTGCCAATGAGTTAATTAGACCGATGTTCGGGCCTTCCGGCGTTTCGATTGGACATAGACGACCGTAGTGAGTCGGGTGTACGTCTCGAACTTCGAAGCCTGCACGTTCACGTGTAAGACCACCCGGGCCTAATGCAGAAATACGACGCTTATGCGTTACTTCTGATAGCGGGTTGTTTTGGTCCATGAACTGAGAAAGCTGAGATGAACCGAAGAACTCTTTAACCGCAGCCGAGATAGGCTTAGCGTTAATAAGATCTTGTGGCATCACGTTGTCTAGGTCGCCTAAGCTTAGACGCTCTTTAACTGCACGCTCAACACGTACAAGACCAACGCGGAATTGGTTTTCTGCCATTTCACCTACAGAACGGATACGACGGTTACCTAGGTGATCGATGTCATCTACTTCGTCTTTACCGTCACGAATCATTATTAGCTGCTTCATTACAGAAATAATGTCTTCTTTATCTAGTGTACCAGCACCAATAAGTTCTTCACGGCCAAGACGGCGGTTGAACTTCATGCGGCCAACAGAAGATAGGTCGTAACGTTCATCAGAGAAGAACAAGTTATCGAACAAGGTTTCAGCTGCATCTTTCGTTGGTGGCTCACCAGGACGCATCATACGGTAAATTTCAACTAGTGCTTCAAGGCGGTTAGTTGAAGAATCGATACGTAGCGTATCTGAAATGTATGAACCGTGATCTAGCTCGTTGATGTAAAGCGTTTCGAACTCTTTGATGCCCGCTTGGCTAAGTGCCGCTAGGTTTTCAAGGGTTAGTTCGTCGTTCGCGCTTACAATCACTTCGCCTGTGTCTTCGTTTACATAAGTAGCTGCGTAAACACGGCCAATTAGGTAATCGGCTGGAACTTCAAGTTCTGTAAGACCGGCTTTTTCTAGTGCACGCGTGTGGCGCGCAGAAATACGACGACCCGTTTCAACAACAACGTTGCCTTCACCGTCAATGATGTCAAAAGCAGCCGTCTCACCACGTAGGCGATCTGGAACCACTTCCATCATTAGTTTGTCTTTGTCGATACGTACGCTTACTTTGTCGAAGAAAGTATCTAGGATTTCTTCAGACGTCATTTCAAGTGCGCGTAAGATAATCGTTGCAGGCAACTTACGACGACGGTCGATACGTACGAATAGGTTATCTTTCGGGTCAAACTCGAAGTCTAACCACGAACCACGGTAAGGAATTACACGTGCGTTATAAAGCACTTTACCTGACGAGTGGGTTTTACCTTTGTCGTGATCAAAGAATACACCAGGTGAACGGTGTAGCTGTGACACGATAACACGCTCTGTACCATTGATAACGAACGTACCGTTCTCAGTCATCAACGGGATCTCGCCCATGTACACTTCTTGTTCTTTAATATCTTTTACGGTACCTGGCGCAGCGTCTTTATCGAACAACACTAACCGTAGTTTTACTCTTAACGGAGCAGAGAAAGTTACGCCGCGAATTTGACATTCTTTAACGTCGAAAACGGGCTCTCCCAGGCGGTAGCTTACATACTGAAGCTCTGAACTACCTGAGTAGCTTTTAATTGGAAAAACGGAACGAAATGCTGCTTCCAAACCGTATTGAGCATCTGCATCGATCTCAATAAACTTTTTGAAAGAATCAAGCTGAATTGAAAGAAGGTATGGAATTTCCAATACCTGTGGGCGTTTGCCAAAATCCTTACGGATACGTTTCTTTTCGCTATAAGAGTAAACCATGGGTTCCTCAGCCTGCTGATTTATGACCCAACCTGCTGCAAAATGCTTTAAAACGCGTGCTATGGGCTAAAAGCTACGTTTCAAATGGCGCACTAAGCAACAAACTTCCACAACCCTTTTTCGGGCAGATACACCAGCATACAACAAAATTTAACCAATTATTAGTTAACTTGTTGGATTTTTATGCTTTTTATGGGTATTTCCGAATGGCGCTTTAAGTAGTGTAACCAAGGGTTAGATTCTACACACTATACAGCGCAAAAAGGCTGGTGGTTTAAAAAACCACCAGCCTTGCCGTCTCAGGCAATAATCTGACTATGTCAGATTACTTGATTTCTACTTCTGCACCAGCTTCTTCAAGCTCTTTCTTAAGTGCTTCAGCTTCATCTTTGCTTACGCCTTCTTTGATAGCTTTAGGAGCAGACTCAACTACTTCTTTAGCTTCTTTAAGACCTAGGCCAGTCGCGCCGCGAACTGCTTTGATAACTGCAACTTTGTTGCCACCGAATGAAGTCATTACAACGTCGAATTCAGTCTTTTCTTCTGCAGCAGCAGCGTCACCGCCAGCAGCTGGACCAGCAACAGCAACAGCAGCTGCAGCAGATACGTTGAATTTCTCTTCAGCCGCTTCGATTAGTTCAACCAGTTCCATTACTGGCATTTCAGCGATTGCGTTTAAGATATCTTCTTTAGTTAGAGCCATGTTCTCTAAACTCCTGGGTATAAAATGTTAAAAAAATCAATATGCCAAAAACGCCAATTACTTGGTGTCTTTGACCGCCGCCAATACGCGCACAAACTTGCCAGGAACTTCGTTGATTGTTTGAACGAATTTCCCAACTGGTGCTTTGAAGGTTGCAAGTAGTTTCGCAAGCGCTTCGTCGCGGGTAGGTAGTGCTGCAACTGCGTCCAATTTCTCTGGACCAAGAAGACCGCTACCAATAGATAGTGCTGTAACTTTTAGCTTATCGTTAGTCTTACCGAAGTCTTTGAAAAGACGTGCCGCACCGCCTGGTGCGTCGATAGAGAAACCATAGATAAGCGGACCAGTTAAGGCGCTGTCTAAGTCTGCAAATTGACTGTCTGCTAGAGCACGCTTTGCAAGAGTATTACGTACAACCTTTAGGTATACGCCTTGCTCACGAGCTTTAACACGTAGGTCAGTCAGTTCTGCAACTTCCATCCCACGGTATTCAGCAACGGCTACGGATAGAGCGCGAGACGCAACTTCAGAAACTTCTGCTACGATCTCTTTTTTTGCTGCTAAACCTAGTGCCACTGAGTTCACCTCTTTGTATCTGACTTTGTTTGCGGTTACCCGCTTACGCCGTCAGGGTTCACAGATTGATACCAACCCTCATGGTTGATACCGCTCTACGGTGTTTGTTACCCCAGAGAGTCTGAGTCAAACCACCGTCTGCGCAGGTTGTTGTATTAAGCAGTGTGTTGACTGTGAAAGTTCTCTTACCTCTTTCACCACACCGCACCTGCGGTCTAGGACGGGAGCTGCTTATTAGCACTGCTAATTGTCACAGCTCCAACCCATAACCTTTAAGAGATTTCGATGAGCCTAAGCTCAGCGAAATTAAAGACCTACAGAACCCTTATCAAGAGCAACACCAGCACCCATTGTAGTGCTTAGGCTGATCTTCTTGATGTATGTACCTTTCGCAGAAGAAGGCTTAGCTTTCTTCAATGCTTCAAGTAGCGCTTCAAGGTTTTCTTGAATTTGGTTCGCTTCGAACGCAATCTTACCGATGCTAGCGTGGATGATACCGTTCTTATCGTTACGGTAGCGTACCTGACCAGCTTTAGCGTTCTTAACTGCCGTTGCAACGTCAGGCGTTACAGTGCCAGTTTTTGGGTTAGGCATAAGGCCGCGTGGACCTAAGATTTGACCTAGTTGACCAACAACACGCATCGCGTCTGGGCTAGCAACTACTACGTCAAAGTTCATTTCGCCTTTCTTAACTTGCTCAGCTAAGTCGTCCATACCAACGATGTCTGCACCAGCTTCTTTAGCCGCTTCAGCATTTGCACCTTGAGTGAATACTGCAACGCGAACGTCTTTACCAGTACCGTTAGGTAGTACAGTTGCACCACGAACGTTTTGGTCAGATTTCTTCGCATCGATACCAAGGTTAACAGATACGTCTACGCTTTCTGCGAACTTAGCTGTTGCTAGTTCTTTAAGAAGCGCTACTGCTTCGTTGATTTCGTACTCTTTAGTAGAGTCAACTTTGTCGCGGATTAGGCGAGCGCGTTTAGTTAATTTAGCCATTCGATTAGTCCTCTACGTTCAAGCCCATTGAGCGAGCAGAACCCGCGATAGTGCGTACCGCTGCATCTAGATCAGCTGCAGTAAGGTCTGGCTCTTTAGTTTTAGCAATCTCTTCCAACTGAGCGCGAGTAACTTTACCCACTTTTTCAGTGTTAGGACGGCCAGAACCACTCTTGATGCCCGCTGCTTTCTTAAGCAGGTAAGACGCAGGAGGAGTCTTAGTTTCGAATGTGAAAGAGCGATCTTCGTATACAGTAATTTCTACTGGTACTGGAGCGCCTTTCTCAAGGCTTTCTGTTTTCGCGTTGAAGGCCTTACAGAATTCCATGATGTTTACACCGTGTTGACCTAGTGCAGGACCAACTGGTGGACTTGGGTTAGCAGCACCTGCTGCAACCTGAAGCTTGATAATACCGCTTACTTTTTTAGCCATTTTACATGCTCTCTTGTTTGGGTCTAACGCCTCGCAAATACAGAGATTATTTGCTCAATCGGCTTCCCGTTTCCGTTTAAAAGGGCGCGCATTATATAAGGTGATTAATTACTATGCAAGGGCTATTTAGAATAAAAAACCATCGAAAGGTCAGTATTTTTCATAGGCAAAGTGAATCAAAGTTAAGTTGGCTTTACGCACACTGTGTGAAGCCCATCATTTATTTTGAAAGGATAATCAAACAATGGAAAAACCTACAGAGTTAAACAATCATGAGATCTCAAATGTTTCTGGTGCACTTTGGGCCAATGCTTTAGGCGCAATAGCCGGTGGCATAGGTGGTTTCTACGGGGCAATTATTGGTGGCGGGCGTAACGCATCGTTCAGTACCATCGCTACAGGGACACTTGCCGGAATGGGTGCAGGCGCTTTAAGTCCGGTTAAAGGTTTCAGCTCTCTCGCAACATCCGTAGGTGGTGGGTTAGTTTCGGGCGCTATAGCAAATTTGGCGTCGGATCTAGAGGGCTTAGAAACAACAGATGAGTGAAGGTCAAATTTAAAATGGTAGATATCGGAACGGTGTTCATTTGGGTCATGGTAATTTGTGGAATGAATCTAATCTTAAAACGTGCGCTGGGTGTCAGATTTTGGGACTCTTTTACAAAGAGCGATAAAGTCTCTGAAAAAACCGCAACAATATTGCAGTTTATGTTTATGTTTCTTTCGCTTATTAGCTGTTATTTCTGGCTTATTTAGGTCAAGAGGATGCTACGTTGTAGTAACATGCAAATTTTTATAAATATTCACCGCTCTCCTTTTATCGTTATCTAGATACAAAAAAGCCCCGTCAAACGGGGCTTTTTAAAAATACTATACGGTAGCTTGAATAGGCTTAGCCTTTTTCTACCTGACCAAATTCTAGGTCTACTGGAGTAGAACGACCGAAGATAAGCACCGATACTTTTACGCGGCTCTTTTCGTAGTCTACTTCTTCTACCACACCGTTGAAGTCTGCAAATGGGCCATCGATAACGCGAATAACTTCGCCTGGCTCGAACAGCGTCTTTGGTCTTGGCTTATCAACGTTTTCTTCAAGACGATTTAAGATAGCGTCAGCTTCTTTCTGCGTGATTGGCATAGGACGGTCAGATGTGCCGCCGATAAAACCAAGTACGCGAGGTACGCTTTTCACTAAGTGCCATGACTCTTCAGTCATCGCCATTTCTACCAATACATAACCTGGGTAGAACTTACGCTCAGACTTACGCTTTTGACCAGCACGCATTTCTACTACTTCTTCTGTTGGTACTAGTACCTGACCAAAGTAGTCTTCCATGTTGTGCATCTTGATGTATTCAAGCAGGGTCTTCTTAACGCGAGACTCATATTGTGAATAGGCTTGAACTACGTACCATCTTTTCTTTACTGCTTCTTCTTCAGACATACGGTTATGCTCCTATTCCTGTAATAAAGCCAACTACACGAACGATGATGCCGTCTAGTCCCCATAAAATTAGTGCCATAATTAACGTCGCTGCAAGCACGATAAGTGTAGTTTGGTTCGCCTCTTGGCGAGTTGGCCACACAACCTTGCGAACTTCTGTGCGAGACTCTTTAGCGAAGCTCAAGAAGGTGCTACCTTTTTCGGTAGTTGCCGCGATGAAACCAGCTATACCAACAACTACAACAATTGCGATGGCACGGTATAGTACCGAGATCTCACCGTACATTGTATTAGCGGTTACTAAACCGGCAAGTAGTGCAAAAACCACTACCCATTTAAACATGTCCAATGCATTGGACTGATTTTCCGTCTTTTCGCTCATGTTACGATCCTAGCACTACAGCGTCGTTGTTTTACGCATCTAAAAAATGCGCAACTTAAAAATTCTTAGTTTAAGTAAATTTGGCAGGGGTGGAGGGACTCGAACCCCCAACCATCGGTTTTGGAGACCGCTGTTCTACCAATTCGAACTACACCCCTGTGGTGTCGATAAGACAAAATTTACTTACACTGCCCTTGTGAGTTGTGCGTCTTTTCTAAGGAAAGTGCGGTATCGCAAGGGAGGGACGCGTATTATACTTAACCACTTTCAAGATACAAGCGGTTTATCCATCCCATCTGCGATTGAACGCTAATTCGCGCCTTGCCTATTCAACGCCTATAAATCCGCCCGTTTGGTGCGCCCAAAGCTTGGCATATATGCCATTGTGCGCAATAAGCTCGGTATGGGTTCCCTGCTCTACAATATTGCCCTTATCCAGAACAAGTAACCTGTCCATTTGCGCAATGGTCGACAGTCGATGCGCAATAGCCAGCACGGTTTTGCCTTCCATCACTTTATCCAGACACGCTTGAATAGCTGCTTCAACTTCTGAATCTAGCGCTGATGTGGCTTCGTCCAGCACTAATACAGGCGCGTCTTTCAGTAACACTCGCGCAATAGCAATGCGCTGGCGCTGACCGCCTGAAAGCTTCACGCCTCGTTCACCCACGTGAGCGTCGTACCCTGTTCTACCGTGACTATCGGTAAGCGTAAGAATAAAGTCGTGCGCTTCGGCCTGTTTGGCTGCACGGATCATATCTTCTTCTGTCGCGTCGGTTCGACCATAAAGGATGTTGTCGCGTACGGAGCGGTGCATCAGTGAAGTATCTTGTGTCACCATGCTGATTTTGGCGCGAAGGGTTTCTTGGCCTACTTCAGTAATATCTTGGCCGTCAATAACAATACGACCACTCTGGGTATCGTAAAAACGCATGAGCAAATTAACCAGTGTCGATTTACCCGCGCCAGAACGCCCCACTAAGCCCACTTTTTCTCCGGGCTTAATGGCTAAATCCAAGTTAGTGAACACATCAATAGGTTTGTTGTCTGCACCTGAATAAGAAAAATGCACATTATCGAAATTAATCCCGCCGCCATTTACCTTTAACGCATCGGCTTTTGGCTTGTCTTTTACTGCAATAGGCTGCGCTAGTGTATTCATGCCATCCTGCACCGTGCCTAAGTTTTCGAACAAACCTGATACTTCCCACATAACCCAGTGCGACATACCGTTTAGTCGCAAACACAAACTAATAGCAATGGCGATATCGCCCGGGCTCGCGATGTTTTCCATCCACAAATACACAGATAGCGCACCAATGGTGAAAATAAGAATGGCGTTAGCCATTTCCACGCAGAATTCCAACACGGTAACCAAACGCATTTGCGGGTAAACCGTCTTAAGAAAACCATCCATACTTTCTTTTGCGTAATCCGCTTCGCGGCGACTGTGTGAAAACAGCTTCACCGTTGTGATATTGGTATAGCTATCGACAATACGCCCAGTCATTAATGAGCGCGCGTCGGCTTGCTTTTGCGACACTTCTTTTAGTTTTGGTACCAGCACCTTCAAGATACCGATATACACAAAAAACCACACGATAAGCGGCATGGCTAAGCGCCAGTCAGTGCTGAAAATAAGCACTACCATAGAGATAAAATAAACACTGATGTACACCAGCAAATCGAGAACCTTGGTCACGGTTTCTCGTACCGATAGCGCTGTCTGCATCACCTTGGTAGCAACACGGCCGGCAAACTCATCGTGGAAGAAGGTTAAACTTTGGCCAAGCAAATAGCGGTGAGCCTGCCATCTAATGCGCATGGGATAATTCCCCATCAAGGACTGACGAGAAAATAGCGAGCGCAACAAGATAAACAATGGAATAAAAACGAGAACGGTTAAACCCATGCCAATGAGGGTAAATTTTTGGTCCGCTAAAAACGTGGCTCGGTTTTGATCAGAGAACCAGTCAACTAACTGCCCTAAAAAGCCAAACAACGCCACTTCTAACATGGCAACAATGGCACTTAGCACGGAAACAGTAAGGATTACGCCCCACATGCCTTTTGTGTAGTATTTACAAAATGCAACGATACCTGTTGGCGGTTGGGTAGGCGGCGTGTCAGGGAAAGGCTGGGTCAGCTTTTCAAAAAATGAAAACATGTAGAACTCGTTAGTTATTCAGTGACAGAGCACGTTTACGTATGCCCCAAAATGCTTAGGTCACAATTCTACACGATAACTGAAAGTGTGTTGAACTTTGCGGCGCCTTTTTACCGCAAAGCTCATTTAACATTGGTTAATATTTGGCAAAGCTTATTGCCTAATGAAAAGCTTAGTGAAGGGTTTAGTAAAGCGCTTATCAAAAACCAGTCGAAGCATGGCGAGTTATCTGCAAACCTTCACTCTGCAAAGCCCAATTTAGCCAGTATGCTTTCCACTTTTTCAGCGTGCTCAGCCTGCCACTGTTCAAGTGACATGGAGCCATCTTTCTGGGCTCGCTTTTGGGCAATGTCATAGGCTGCTAGCGCCTCATCTCTTGGAATTGCTGCAATGCCCTCTTCGTCTGCAACAATGATATCTCCGGCGTGAACCGTTACACCAGCACAGGTAATCGGCTCATTTAACGGGGCTATACACTTTTTGGCTCCTGGCTTGGGTATAACGCCCCTGGCAAATACCGGGAATTTGTTGTCACGGGTTTCAGCAAGATCGCGTATAACACCATCAATCACGAAGCCTTTAATGCCGCGAGACTGGGCTATCGCGCAGACGTTACCGCCCGCAACAGCGAATTCATCATCGGCTTCCACAACAATAATGTCACCGGGGCTTGCGCGATATATCGCCGCATGCAGCATAAGATGGTCTCCCGGCTCACACTTAACGGTAAATGCTGGACCCGCAATGCGTGGCATGCCTTCCCACAATGGTTTTATCGCATAGTGCATGAACTGCTCTCTTGGCAGCGCATCGGCGTACTCACAGGGTGATACGCTATCGAAAGGGGTATTGTGTAAGTCCATCGCCGTTCCTTGAATGTTGTAGTGTGTGAAAAAAACACTATAGCGAAATTAGCCCTACAAGTTGTTACAAGCTGTGTATTTTCACTATAAACACTTTTTCTATCCCCCCCGCCATGCTAAAAATTAGTAAAAAGCGTGCACGCAATACGCCACACCATTCTTTCGAAGGGATGCACAGGTTTCGCAACGCACTAAAAACAATAAGCGACAAGCCCAAATGTCGCCCAATAAAATGAAAAGGAAAACTCGACATGTTACGTAGCGTTTTAAGCTTAAGCGTGGCACTGGCCCTCACGGCTTGTAGCCCACAAAATTCATCCACAGAACAACAGACACAGAGCGCGGCTACCGAAGAAGCTCAGCAACAGCTTTCTTCAGGTGTCATTAAAGAAAATATGGATCTGTCTGTTGACCCAGGTGATGACTTTTTCCGCTACGTAAACGGCAAGTGGTTTGATAATTTTGAAATACCGGCAGATAAATCGAGCTACGGTTCTTTCGTGATCCTTCGCGATGAAGCACAAGATCACGTTATGGATATTATAAAATCGTCTGCCGAAGGCGACTTTAAAGCGGGCAGCGACGAGCAAAAAGTCGGTGATTTTTACCGTGCCTATATGGACATGGAAACCCGCAACGAACTTGGTACGACGCCGCTAAAGCCTGAGTTAACTAAGATTGATGCCATTGAAGACTACACCGATCTTGCTGAGTATTTCGCTTATGCAGCTCGCTATGGCTACGGTACGCCGTTCAGCCTAACTCAATACCCTGACCTTAAGTCGCCAAAAGAATATTTGATGTACACGTGGCAGTCGGGCTTAGGCCTTCCTGAGCGCGAGTACTACTTCAAGGACGACGAAACATCACAAACCATTCGCGATGCCTACGTTAAACATATTCAAACCATGTTTGAGCTGGCGGGTTTCGACGCGCCTAAAGAAAGTGCGGATATGCTGTTCGCACTTGAGACTAAAATTGCTCAGCTACATATGAAAAAAGAGCAGGCCCGTAACTTTGCTGCCAACTATAACAAACTGACAATTGAAGAACTTAAAGCGTTGATGCCTAAGTTCGACTGGGACGCTTATCTTACTGAAGCAGACATTAGCGACATTCCTTCGCTAGGCATCCTGCAAAAAGACTACATGCAAAACATTGATGGCGTTATTGCAGATACCTCACTGGAAGATTGGAAAACGTTCCTTAAGTGGGGCTTGTTAAATGCTTCAGCCAGTCGCTTAAATGCCGAGCTTGATGAAGCAAACTTCAATTTTTACAGCAAAGTGCTTCGCGGTGTTGAAGAGCAACAGCCACAATGGCGTCGTGCAGTAAGCCTTTCAAATGCCCATGTAGGCGAGCTAATCGGTAAGGTTTATGTGAAACAGCACTTCCCGCCTGAAGCGAAAGATCGCATGATGGAAATGGTTAATAACCTGTTGTTAGCTTACAAAGAAAGTATCGAAAATCTTGATTGGATGACAGATGAAACTCGTGCACAAGCACTGGACAAGCTGTCTAAGTTTACCGTGAAAATTGGTTACCCAGACCAGTGGAGAGACTATTCAGCGCTGACAGTTAATGCCAGTGACCTGTTTGGAAACCTAAAGCGTTCTTCGGACGTGCTGTACGAAGAAATGCTTAAGAAACAAGGCGGCCCAGTGTGGACCCATGAATGGGGCATGACACCACAAACTGTTAATGCTTACTACAACCCTCCGCTAAACGAAATTGTATTCCCTGCGGCTATCCTTCAACCTCCGTTCTTTGACATGAACGCCGAAGATGCGGTTAACTACGGTGGTATTGGTGCGGTAATTGGTCACGAAATTGGCCATGGCTTTGATGATTCAGGGTCAACCTTTGACGGTGACGGCGTTCTGCGAAACTGGTGGACTGACGAAGATCGCGGCGAGTTTGAAGCACGCACTGCAAACTTGATTGAACAGTATAACCAGTTTGAGGTTCTGCCTGACTTGCACGTGAACGGTGAATATACCCTAGGTGAAAACATCGGCGACCTTGGCGGCATCAGCATCGCACTTAAAGCTTACCACCTGTCTCTTGATGGTGAAAAAGCGCCTGAACTAGACGGTTTCACTGGCGATCAGCGTGTATTCATTGGTTACGGCCAGGTTTGGGCAAGCAAATATCGCGAAGAAGCGTTGCGCAGCCAAGTACAAACCGATACCCATTCACCTACGAAGTTCCGCACTAACGGTGCTGTTCGCAACGTACCTGAATTCTACGAAGCGTTTAACGTGACCGAAGAAGATGCGTTGTATTTACCACCAGAAGAACGCGTGAAAATTTGGTAATTCGCGTACTCTAAACACAGTACATAGAAAGTAGCGTACTTAAAATACAATAGCTAAAGCCCCATGTTTGCTTCACCAAACTGGGGCTTTTTTTGTCGTGTTGAAGTGTATGACTGAGCAATTTCAAAAAGGCTAAATATGAATGTAAGAACAACTATTGTCTTTAGCAGCTTAGCGTTGATTTACCTGGCGACGCTGCCGCTTACCCCCTACGTGGCGCAATTCTTACCCAAAGCCCTGCCTATTGTGGTACTGGCAGTTTTCGCCTATACAAAACTTAGCGCCATGCCGCGATACATGGTGTTGACGGCGTTACTTTTTAGTCTTGCCGGAGATGTTAGTCTGGCCTTGCCCTTTGCTGATAGTTTTATTACCGGCTTGGCGTGCTTTTTTGTTGCCCATTTAACGTATGCTATGTGTTTTGCGTTGCTGCATCGCCGCCTACAAGAAACGCCCGGCGACCATATCATTTCGCGCAAACCAAAGTGGTTAATTAGTATTATTATGGTTAGCTTTGCCGTAATGATGGCAGTGCACATTCTGCCAGCGTCGAAAGCCTTGTTTTACCCTGTAGTCGCCTATATTAGCGTAATCACACTGATGGGTTTAACCGCAGTGTGGTTGGCTCAAACCAAGCTGATCGTAACCGGTGCGTTACTTTTTGTGATATCAGATTCCATTCTCGCCCAGTCGGTTTTCAAAACCCCGCTTCCACTGTCTACCTTTTGGGTAATGACAACTTACTATGGTGCCCAATATTGCTTAACCATGGGGCTGGTTGATGGTTTTTTGAGAAAAGAGAACAGGCAGGAAGAAAAGGGTCAGGCCTAGTTAGACAGCGAAGTTAAAACGTCTATCGCCAAGTCGGCTTTTTCAGCTGGCACAAAAATATGGTCGTGATAATAAGCGGCCACCACGTTGGCGCTAATTCCTGCCTTACCCAGCGCGGTGGACATAGCTGCAGTCATGCCTACCGCTTCCAAACTAGAATGTACTTCACAGGTTATACAGCAGTAATAACCTTCAAATGGCAAGTTAGCTTTCTCGGCTGCAACAACCGGAAGAATAAGGGTGGTGCCCTCGCGTTCCTGAAACATACCCTTAGCTACTGAAATTAACGTACTAGTTAAGCTATCAGCAGGCAAGTTAGTGAAAACGTAATCTTCACTACTCGCCACAGGATTCAGATTTTTCAGTAACACGCCCAAGTCAGTTTCAGCGACCACACTCAACCTTCCTTTGTATAACGTCAATACTTATTTATTGAAGCTCTTATTAAAGTTTTCGGGCTCTAATACGCTTTCCTTTGATCTTACCTTCTCTAAAGTGCGCCATGGCTTTTTTCACGCTTCGCGTTTTCACTGCGACAAAACTCATGCTGTTTTGCACTTTAATTTTGCCCAAGTCATCGCCAGGAATGCCCGCATCTTTGGTAAGTGCACCCACCAGATCGCCTGGGCGAAGCTTTTCTTTTTTACCCGCGCTTAGTGAAATACAGGTAAATTCAGGCTGAGTAATTTTGTTTTTATGAAAACGCAGGCTTTGTGCGCCTTTAAGTGGAATATCGCTTTCTTGCAATACTTCTATTTTTCGCAAAAAGTGCTCTTCGTCATCGCTGACTAGCGTGACCGCCATGCCCTGTGCGCCTGCTCGCGCCGTGCGACCAATGCGGTGAATATGGGTTTCCGGCTCTTCACTTACCGTGTAATTAATTACGCAGGCAACATCATCAATATCCAGCCCTCGCGCAGCTACATCGGTGGCAACAAGTACTTGTAGCGCATCGCTGGCGAACTGCATTAGCACCGATGTGCGTTGATGCTGTTCCAAGTCCCCCTGAAGTCCAGCTGCGCTAAAGCCATCTTCGATAAGCTCCTCAACCACTTCATTTACCTGAACCTTGCGGTTACAAAATACAATGGCATTTTTAGGTTGGTAGTGGGTAAGTACCGCTTTAAGCGCCTGAGTGCGTGTGTGCGGGAGCACGTTGTAGCCCAATTGGGTGATAGCGGGTTTACTGTCTTGAGACTCAACTTTACAGGTTACCGGGTTGTGCAGGTACTGCTTGGCTACACGCTCAATTTGTTCCGTAAAGGTTGCAGAAAACAATAGGGTTTGCACTTGTTTTGGCGTTTGACCGAAAATAATGCGTAAATCGTCTTCAAAGCCCATATCTAACATGCGATCGGCTTCATCGAGGACACGCAACTTTACGTTACTTAGGTCAATTCGACGCTTTTCCACATGGTCCATTACGCGACCCGGCGTGCCCACAATGATGTGAGGGCTATGTTTCAGTGACTGAATCTGCGGCCCCATAGGCTGGCCACCACATAACGTGGTCACTTTAATATTACCGATGTTCTTAGCCGCCGAACGGCACTGCTGAGCCACTTGATCAGCAAGCTCTCGGGTAGGACAAAGTATGATAGCCTGCGTGGTAAAATCATTCACTTCTACGTGCTGCAAGGCAGGAATTACAAAGCACAGAGTCTTGCCGCTGCCCGTCTGCGCTTGGCCTATCACATCTTTCCCCTGCAACGCCTCAGGGAGCGATTGTGCCTGTATAGGGGAAAGTTGGTAAATGCCTTGTGAGTCTAGCGCCTTGGTGATGGCAGGGTTTATATCTAAATGCTTAACTGTTTCAACTGTCATTAATTTGGGTTCCAAAGGTGCACTACACCATGTTCGGTATGATGAGCTATGCCGTATTCTTGGGACACCATGTCACTCCAGGAAGAAAGCTGCTCATTAAACTTGTCACTCATTTTCACACCGGCCGCCGCTAACTTGAGCTTCTCTAAAACCAAAACACAGGTGTCTTTCTTCGACAGTGCTAGGTAGGCCGTTGAAATGTCGTACTTACTCGATAGGGTTATTGTCTCACATTTAAATTGTTTTGGGTTACATCCAAAGTCAATTGCCCCCTGAGAACCGAAAATAGTATCAATTTCGTTGTTGATCAGTGCGTCCACTAATGCCTGCCACGAATCATAGGCTTTTACTTTGAAGCCATTCTCTATCGCAACATTATAGCGGTAGTCTTCCAATAAGGTACCAACCCTGAAGTTCTTTGGTACGTTGGCAAAGGATTCAAAATAGGGCTTATCAATGCCGTACAGTCCATGAAGGTTTCTTGATACCGGCGTTACCCAGTGAAACACGCTTTCTCTTTCATGCGTGCGAATTACTGAGAATACCAATACGTTAGACTTGGTCATTGCTTCCTTTGCAATACGTTCCCATGGCGCGGAAAGGATACTCTGCTTGAGCGTCATCTCATCTAATATGTCTCTGACCAAGTCTGCAGCAATGCCTTTAAGCTTTCCTCGCTCTCCCACCTCTGAAAAAAGTGGCACAATGTCGGCGATGACCCAAAGATTGTCGGTATTAGCATGCAGCTCACCTGCTAAGCTTAGTGTTCCAAAAGTAAGTATTGTGGCCGGGAAAGATGCTTTCAGTTCATCCCGCATTGCGCTAGCAAGCAATGTGAAGTCGTCTGAACCTTTGTATTGAGCAATCAGCTCGCTCATCCGCTCTGCAATATCGGCAGAACCTTCACTTTTGCTCAGTGCGATATAGCTCACTGCTATTGTCGTTGCCTGACTGCCCGCATTAGGCGTACAACGAACATTATTTCCACATTCAAAGGCAAATAGCGGCGTGATCCAATAATAACTATCTTCGTTATTTTCATCTCTGATCAAATTGATAAGGACGTCGGCACTATTCGATAAAGTGTTAGTAGCAGGCGTTAAATCAATGCCATTTTTTGATAAGGCATTTTTAAACACTGTGAGTGAGTAAGATTGAATACTCTGCTTCTCAGAGGGAGAAAGGGTACTTGGTAAATCGGGGGCGTGAGAGTAAGAGAATGCTTGTGCCCAAGTGGATGAACTCCACAGGGCACATAAACAGACAATAACAACAAAAACTACGCTTGAAATGCCTTTTCTAATTTCCACTGCAACGTTTGCCCCGCATAAAATGGAACCATATCGGTGCCATCAGCTAGGGTTACTTGTTCTGGCACCGTCCACGACTCTTTCACTAATGTCATTGTAGTCGTATTTCGTGGTAAACCATAAAAATCTGCACCGTAATGGCTAGCAAATCCTTCAAGCTTATCTATTGCGCCTAGCTGCTCGAACACTTCGGCATAAAGCTCAATTGCAGACCATGCGCTATAACAACCCGCGCAGCCGCAAGCATTTTCTTTTTTATGTTTTGCATGAGGTGCCGAGTCGGTACCTAGGAAGAATTTTTTGTTGCCGCTTGCCACCATATCGCGCAACGCTTTCTGATGCGTGTTGCGTTTTAGCACTGGCAAGCAATAGTTATGAGGGCGTACGCCGCCAACCAGTAAATCGTTGCGGTTTAACAATAAGTGCTGAGGGGTAATGGTGGCTCCAACAAATTCGCTGGCGCCCGCTACGAAGCTTGCGGCATCTGCTGTCGTAATATGCTCAAACACCACTTTCAGCTTAGGGAATGCGTCAACGATAGGCCCTAAATGGGTATCAATAAATACTTTCTCACGGTCAAAAATATCAATGTGATGCTCTGTCACTTCACCGTGTATCAACAATAGCAAACCTTGCTCTTGCATGGCTTGGAATACGGGGTATAAAGCCTGAATGCCTTTTACAGCCGCATCTGAGTTAGTAGTGGCCCCTGCAGGATATAGCTTACACGCAGTTACGCCCGCTTGTTTTGCATCGATAATGTCTTGAGGTGTAGTTTGATTAGTAAGGAATAAGGTCATTAATGGCTCAAAGCTACTACCTTTAGGTCGCGCAGCTTCAATTCGCCCTTTGTACGCCATGGCCATTTCAGCATTAACCACCGGTGGTACAAGGTTTGGCATAACAATAGCGCGCTGGAAACAACGTGCGGTTGCAGGCACTGTTTCAGCTAGCATTTCGTTATCGCGAAAGTGAAGGTGCCAATCGTCTGGCGTAGTAATGGTGAGCGTTTGCATGCCTTGTCTCTCTTAGTACTTATTCAAACAGAGGGGAAGATGCGCGCAATAATAGCACAATTCCCATTTTGCGCGCAGAACAACTCGCTCGAAAGTGGCTATGAATTCTCTTCGCCGTGCTCTACCCAAATAAGCTTGCTAACGTCGTACCCAGCCGATGTCGCTTTTTCTAGTAAACGGGTGCGAACTTCATCTGAAATAGAAGGTGTTCGCGCTAAAATCCAAAGGTAGTCTTTATCTGGGCCTGTTATCAAAGCATATTGATAACCTTCTTTATCTAGCTCCATAATTACATAGCTGGCGTAAAATGGGCCAAAGAACGATACTTTCAGATGCCCTGTCGTTTCAGACTCTACAAAATACGCTTTGCCCTCGGCTTCATCCCATCCATTTTCTTCTACTGAAAAACCGCGATTAATTACCTTGACCCCTCCGTCATCGCGCATGCTATAGGTTGCCGTAACTTCGCTTAATCCTTCTTCGAAGCTATGGTCAAAGCGCGCTATTTCATACCACTTCCCTAAATAACGAGGAAGCTCAAAGCCTTCAACCGGCACTACCTTGTCAGGTACGCCAGTACAGCCAGACAAGCCCACACACACCATACCCGCCATAATCATTGAAACTAACTGCTTAAACATATGCCCTCTTTTCCTTGAACTCAGCTTTTTAAAAAGCCCACTGATTAATTTAAATACACGCCTACATCGCAAAAATGATCTTTATCGGTGCTGCAACACCATAAACCTTCAAGCTAGGCTAACGGTCGACAGTAAAAATACGCTCGCCTAATCAGACTTTTCTTATCGCTTGGACCATATTACAGTGCTTTTAAAACAAGCCTTGAGCTAATACAGGCCCTGCCCACTCGATATTCTCAAACAGGGAGAAAATGACATGAATGCACACTTTCCACACGCAAGCCGCTTAATATATGGATGCATGGGCTTAGGTGGCGGTTGGAACGACAAACCGGCAACCAAAGCCGATATAAGCCAAGCAAGAAGCATCATTGATACTGTGCTGAGTTTAGATATTAATGTGTTTGATCATGCTGATATTTATACGTTCGGCAAAGCCGAAACGGTTTTTGGTGAAGCGCTCAAGCAAGCGCCCGAATTAAAAGACAAAATGATTATCCAATCTAAATGTGCAATACGATTTGAGGATGATTTAGGACCAAAGCGTTACGACTTTTCAGCAAATCACATTCACACGTCGGTTGAAGGCATTCTCTCTAGATTAGGAATAGAACAGCTTGATATACTGCTGCTGCATCGTCCAGATCCACTTATGGAGCTAGACGAAGTCGCCGGTACACTGAAGCTGCTTCAGCAGCAAGGTAAAATAAAGCATGTTGGCGTTTCAAACATGCATGGTCACCAAATTAATTACCTGCAGTCTGCACTTTCCACACCTATTATTGCCAACCAACTTGAAATGAGCCTTGGCTTTAGAGACTGGTTAGAAGACGGTATTACTACCAACAGTGCTGCTAATCGCGATACAGGTTATGCGCCCGGTACACTTGAATACTGCATGATGAACAACGTGCAACTTCAGGCATGGGGAAGCTTGGCACAAGGTAGATACACAGGTGCAAAAGTTGAAAATAGTAATGACCGTGCAACAGCAGACTTAGTGGCTCAACTTGCAGGTGAATATCAAACTACACCTGAAGCGATTGTTTTGGCCTGGTTGATGCGACATCCTGCCAACATTGCGCCCGTTTTGGGCAGTACCAATATTGACAGAATTAAAGCAAGCCAAAAGGCTGAAGATGTTCATTTAAGTCGAGAGCACTGGTACAAGTTATTTGAGGCTGCTCGCGGTCAAGAGATGCCGTAAGCATAAATATTAAGGAAATTAAGATGCTGAAAGGCTTTCACCACGTTGCTATCATTTGTAGTGACTACCCTCGCTCAAAGACGTTTTACACGGACGTGTTGGGCTTCTCGATTATTGATGAAAACTACCGTGAAGCCAGAGACTCTTACAAATGTGACCTCGCGTTACCTGATGGCAGTCAGATTGAGCTTTTTTCGTTTCCGGGGGCACCGCAAAGACCGTCGCGCCCAGAAGCGCAAGGACTTAGGCACTTAGCGTTCAAGGTGGACAACCTTGATGAAATGATCAACCACCTAACGAATAAGCGGGTTGAATGCGAGCCAGTGAGAACCGATGAATACACCGGCAAACGCTTTACATTTTTCCAAGATCCTGACGGTTTACCTCTAGAGCTATACGAAATCTAAAAATCGCGTAGCCGTTATAGAAAAATGCCGAATAAGGGGGCTCTTATTCGGCATTTTTATCAATAGCGATACAAACTTTTATTGGTCGAGCATCCTGACTTCCCGCTGCGGGAATGGTATTTCAATATCATGCTGCTGAAGGGCATTAAAAATGGCTTGGTTTAGTGCATAGCGCACTTCGAAATGCCTTACAGCTGGCGCCCAAACCCGAATACCAAAGTTAATACTGCTGTCGCCAAAATTATCTACACCAATGGCGGGTGACTTTTCTTCGCTGACTCCATCTACTGTTTCAACAGCCTTGCGAATCACATCGATTACCTCATCGACCTTACTGGAATAGGCAACGCCAATTTCAAGTTCAATCAACATGTTCTCTGCAGAATTATGCAAGATTTCACCGACTATCAGTTTGTTGGGTATTTGGATGTGAACATTGTCTTCGTCAATAAGAATGGTATAGGGCAACATGACTTGATCGACCACCCCTGCAACACCACGCACGCGGATAGTGTCGCCAACAACGAAAGGACGGGTAATAATTATGGTAAAGCCAGCGGCATAATTGGCCAACATACCTTGAATAGCTAAACCTGCCCCTAAACCTACAGCACCTACGGCGGCTATAAGTGGGGTTACGCTAATGCCCACATTACCTAATGCTATAATTATTACGATACCCAATACCACTAGCTTGCTGGCACCGCCGGTAAAGCGGCTCAGCGTAATATCGATATTTCTGCTGACCATCAGGTTTTCAACCATGTGGCCTATTTTATTGGCCACCCACCAGCCAAGCAGAAAAATAATGATGGCGCCTACAATTTGGAAACTGTAGGTCACTGCAAATTCTACAAGAGTGTCGTAGAGGGCTTGCGCTTGTTTTAACTCATCCATGGAACGTGATTAGACTAGAAACTGATAGGAATAACCGAAGCTTAAACAACAACGTGAGGAAAAACCAGTGCCGAGAGCAAGCCCGGCACGTTACGGTTTTAAGGAATAAAGAGCGAGCATTGCATTTAGTTGGCGTATTCGCTTGCCTCAATTTCCGCTAAACGTTCTTTGGTAGGGTTCTTAATGTAGTTATACACCAAGCCAACAAAGAGCACGGCAGCAAAACCCGTGGCTACCATAAAGCCATACTTGGCGTCGCCACCGTTGGCGTCGCTCACCAGGCCCATGATGAAAGGCCCTGCAGCCGCACCTGCTGCGGTGAAGAACAAGATTACTCCGGCTACGCTTCCGTGTTGATGTTTTGGGAAACAGCTTATGCCTTTTGAGTTAAAGGTAGGATAAATTACTGACATAAAAATGCCCGTTAGCGGGAATAGAAACAACGCAAGCTGTTTTCCGCCCCACAAACCAAGACCGAAACACAGTACAATAGCACCAGTGAACACCATAAGAACCAATGCCCAGTTGAAGTGAGACATCATCCAGATGCCTACGAAACGCCCTGCAGCACGAAGGATAAAGAATGCCGTTACCGAGTATATTGCAAGGGTCTGAGAGAAGCCTTCAGTATAACAATCATAGGTCGCTTTAAGCGTAGTCGCGTCGCACACTAAATAACTCGGCATCCACACATAAATGGCGCTTTCTGCGGCGACATATAAAAACGCGCCTACTGAAAATCCTAAAGCATAGGGGTTTTTCACTAAACTTAAGCTCTGCGCTATCGATACTTTCTTTTCACCTGAGGCTGTATCGCGAGTGTAAGCGGGGTATTTCACCAGCAAAGCTCCGATTATAAGTAGCGTACAAACACCACCGGCGATTACATAAAGCCACTGCCATGCAACGCCTTGATGGATAAGATAAGCGACAATAAGAGGCCCGATAATTGCGCCAACGCCAAAGAAGGCTTCTGCACCATTCATAGTTGCTGTGTGCTGCTTGGTCGATGTTGAAATATCACCGATGAGCGCCAGCGCACCTGTTTTAAAGATGCCCACGGCAACGCCAGATAAGCTCATTAAACTTACAATCAACACAAAGTCGTTAGCAATTAAGAAGCTGTAGCATGCAAGGCCAAACAACGCTAAACCAATGATAATGGTAGGCTTGCGGCCTAACTTATCAGCCAAGAAACCTAGGAATAGACCCGATAAGGCAATACCTAACATGGGGAGTGAATGCATTAAGCTTGCTTGAGCATTGGTGACAGAGAACGCCACTTTCACTTCTTTGATTATCTCGCCTACCGAGTCTGACGTCATCGCAAACATCATAAACATTAGGTAGGTTAGCCATCTGATAATTCTGCTACTAGGATCATGATTGGGCATAGTCTGTCTCACAAGCACGGTATGAAAGGCCTTGTTCAGCCCTTCTAAACTTCACAAAAACACGTTGATCATTGCACGCATTCAGTAGGTCAAAAATAACGATGTAATAAACTTGATAAATGAGCTTAATCGTTTAAGATAAAAGTTAACAGAATTTAAAAAGCCTGTAAACCTGTTAATTAGGATAGGTTGTATGACGCACCTAAGCGTCGCACTTTGGAGTTTTCTATGAGCTATGCTGCTGACAGTGGTGTATGTTTAGACCGAATCTTGGCATCAACCGATTTATCTGGTCTAAGTAAGAAAGATGCAACAACTTTTACGCGTCGCTTGAAGGAACATTTTCCTCGTCTTTTTGACAAATATACCTACGTTTATGGGCACCAGTATGACTGCTACTTTCATTTACAAAAACTGGTTGAAATATTAAGAGACGGGTTAAAAAGCCGTAAACCAGCCCTCAAAAAGCTTGATAATGAAAGGTTAAAAAACCCGCTTTGGTATCGCGATGAACAGCAAGTCGGCATGGCCTGTTATGTTGACCTGATGGGCCCCACTCTGAATGACTTGCATGACAAAATTCCCTACTTTAAGTCTTTAGGCGTTACCTATGTGCACTTAATGCCTTTATACGATGCGCCCAAAGGGGATAGCGATGGAGGATATGCTGTGTCGGATTATCGCAAGGTTAATCCAACGCTAGGCACAGTGAAAGACCTGGAAAAGCTTGCTTCAGCACTTCAGAAAGAGGGAATAAATCTTGTTCTCGACTTTGTGTTCAATCATACCTCTGACGAGCACGCTTGGGCGAAAGCTGCACTGGCAGGTGAGAAGCAGTTTCAAGACTACTACTACCTTTTCGATGACAGAACCATTCCCGATCAGTACGAACATACTTTAAGAGAAATATTTCCCCAGGTAAGAAGAGGTAGCTTTACCTTTAATGAACAGATAGAGAAATGGGTATGGACGACATTTAACAGCTTTCAATGGGATTTAAACTACAGTAACCCTGAGGTGTTTAACGCTATCACGTCTGAAATGTTGTTTCTGGCCAATATAGGTAGCGCTGCACTGCGTTTAGATGCGTTGGCCTTTATTTGGAAAGAGCTTGGTACTAACTGCGAAAATCAGGAAAAGGCCCACGTACTTATACAAGCGTTCAACTGTTGCTTACAAATTGTAGCGCCTGCCGTGGTCTTTAAGTCAGAAGCCATCGTGCACCCTGACGAAGTACTTAAGTACATCGACAAAGATGAGTGTCAGCTATCCTACAACCCTTTGCTAATGGCACTGCTATGGAACTCGTTAGCCACGCGTAAAACCCGTTTGCTTACGCGCTCAATGAAAAAGAGCTTCTCTATTTCTGAGAACTGCACATGGGTGAACTACGTGCGATGCCACGACGATATCGGATGGACCTTCGACGACGCGGTAGCCAACGAACTGGGTATTAACGCATTCGATCACCGCCATTTTCTTAATCAATTTTATACCGGTCGTTTTGAAGGAAGTTTTGCCAACGGCGTGCCGTTTGCTGAAAACCCTTCTAACGGCGATTGTCGTGTATGTGGTTCACTGGCCTCTTTGTGTGGGCTAGAAGGCGCGCTTAAATCCAACGATTCAAAAGGCATTGATGACGCTGTGAAACGAATGATGCTGCTTTACGGTATCACCTTTAGCATTGGAGGTATTCCGCTACTTTACTCTAGTGATGAAGTAGGCAAGCTTAATGACTACAGCTATCGATTTGATGACACCAAAAAGCACGACGACAGATGGGTAAACCGAATTGCTGTTACCCGCGCAGATACAGAATTAGCGCTAGGAAACACGTCGCCTGCCAACCCTACAGAGACTGCGAGCCTTCGCGTGTTTAACGGATTGCGCAAAATGATAGCAATTAGAAAGCAGAATGCGATTTTCGGGCAGTCTAGCACCCAAATTTTAGATGCCGATAACCATCATTGCTTTGCTTTTCTTCGGGAAAATACACAGGGTCACAAGCTGCTTGTGATATGTAACTTCAGTGAGCACCCTCAGACCATTCAGCGTAGCCTTTTGGCAACACTAAAGGGCGCATCAGGCCGAGATTTGCTAACTGATGAAACTGTCGAAATGAATGCTTCACCACTATTGCTTGAGCCTTTTCAACAAATGTGGCTTCTTGCTGATTAAAGTTCGAGCTTTCGCCATATCTTGCTAATTGCTGTTTGAAAAGTGGTTAGCAAGTTATCCGCGGCTTAGTCGCCAAATTAATTATCTTTACTGCCAGTGACTTATCGAATAAGTCATTTTTTCACAGGCACACCAATAAATACCCACTATACTTTTTATAGTGAATAGATAGTTCACGTAGCTTCCGCATAACTTTGGTAACTTGGCCTGTGTTTGACTGGCTCTCAAACTGATTGACGCGGAAGTAGCACTCTTCTTGTTGTGTGTGGTTTGTTTCTTGCTTCACGCAGAAGTATTACACAGCGGGATTCGACTTATGTCATATGGATATGTTTAACATGGTAACGGATAAAACGATGCAAAGTGATAGTGCTTTGGAATACATGTGCCCGTATTGCGGCGCAATAAATGACTTCCAGTTAGAAACAGTTCGCGACATGTATCACGAACAGCATGAATCTTGTGGGTGCTGCAATAAAGTACTCAGTTTAACGGCGGCCGATGGTATTGGTGGCCGTATCAATTTGATTGTCGATTCACTGGATGCAGAGCTTGTTATCAAATAAAGCGCATTGGAAAGCGTAGCAAAATGTTAGCAAACAAAAAGCCGCTTCATGAGCGGCTTTTAAAGTTCTTGAATAAAGTTCCGAAACAAACAACCATTAACTACCGAAAGAACTCTCGTTTCAATTCATTATCAGTAAGGAAACGGCCGCCGAGCGCAGACGTTTTCGTATATGAATTAGTATCACGGATCCCTCTCGCCTTAACGCAATAGTGCGTGGCGTTAATGCTCACCGCTACGTCTTCAGTATTGGTCAACGTCTGCAACGCAACTAACACTTGTTGAGTTAAACGCTCTTGTACCTGTGGACGTTGAGCAAAGAAACCCACAAGGCGATTAATCTTTGAAAGGCCGATTACTGTGTCTTTTGGAATATAAGATACGGTTGCCGTGCCATCAATAGTAACAAAGTGGTGTTCGCAGGTGCTGGTCAGGCTTATATCAGATACCTGTACAGGCTGGTCAATCTGCATCTTGTTTTCAATGGCAGTAATCTTAGGAAATTTGCGGTAGTCCAATCCACCGAAGATTTCATTAACATACATTTTAGCGATTCGCGTGGGCGTATCACACAAACTGTCGTCAGTTAGATCAAGGCCAAGCGTGTCCATTACGTCACGCATAGCACTTTCAATTCGTTTGCGCTTTTGCTCGTCAGTAAGACCATTAGCCACCATAGGTGTTTCTAAACCTTTGGCTTCTAATGCTTCTCGTACACGTTGTGCTGGCTCTGAAATAGAGGGGTCTAGTGCGTCGCGCACAATTACCGCTTCTTTTGCTAACATTACTTTATCCGTAGTTACTTCTTTTTTGATCTTGTACGAGCATGAGTTCGTTACAGATCGATTACTTGGCAACATGACTTTTATTTAATGTCATTGCTACCGACTGTGCATTTG
Organism: Alteromonas sp. MmMcT2-5; assembly: GCF_022348315.1. Taxonomy (NCBI): domain Bacteria; kingdom Pseudomonadati; phylum Pseudomonadota; class Gammaproteobacteria; order Alteromonadales; family Alteromonadaceae; genus Alteromonas; species Alteromonas sp. MmMcT2-5. The sequence goes on from NZ_JAKRFB010000041.1 coordinate 35,076, forward strand.
GCACAGAATAATAAAACCGTTACCTTTTACGAAAGAAGGACATCATCTTGAATTCACCTGTGTTAATTACAGGCGCAAGTCAACGTTTAGGCTTAGCTATGGCCAATAGTTTACTTGACCAGGGCCACCACGTTGTCGTGACTTATCGAACACTTCGTCCAAGTATTTCAATGCTTGAGGATAAAGGTGCTACAGTCTTACAGGCGGATTTTAGCACTGAGGCGGCTATTGATCGAGCAATTGATGAGATTAAGGCAATCAGTAAAACCTATCGAGCGGTGATCCACAACGCGTCAGATTGGGCGCAAGAAAAAGATAACCATGACAAGCATAGCTTGATTGAACGAATGATGTTGGTCCATGCTGTTGCCCCTTACCGCATAAACTTGGCACTTGAAAAGGCTCTTTGTGATTGCGACGTTCAATCTGACATTATTCATATGACTGACTACGTTCAAGAAACAGGCAGCGAGAAACACATGGCTTATGCGGCAAGTAAGGCAGCCCTGCACAACCTGACCCTATCATTTGCTAAGAAGCTAGCACCAAAGGTAAAAGTAAATAGCATTGCCCCAGCTTTGCTTATGTTCAATGAGGGTGATGACGAAGCTTATAAGCAAAAAGCGTTAGAAAAATCACTGTTAGAGATAGTACCGGGGGCGCAAGAGGCCGTGAAAGCCGTGAACTATTTATTTGATAGTGACTATGTGACAGGGCAAACCCTTCACCTCAACGGTGGGCGGCATTTAAAATAAAGACTGCCCCTTTTTTCTGTCATTTCAGTTGTCCTCATGGCTTAAAGTAATCGTCACCGCCAATTAATTTCATCGCCATTTGCCTTGGTCTCATGCTGAGGCATGGCTATAATCCGAACCCTATTTCGTAGCTATTTGGAATTTTACTATGCACGGCAACCGTACTATGGCGCCTGAATGGCATAACATTGATGCTGTTATGTTAGCGTGGCCTCATGCGCAAACCGACTGGGCTCCATGGTTAGAAGACGCGAGAGCGACGTATCTGAACGTGATTGCTGCAGTAAACCGCAACGATGCGGGTGTGATTTTATTATGTGCGCCGAGTGACGTAGACGATCTTAATTCTCGTTTACCAGAGAACGCTCGAGTGCTTATTGTTCCTGCCTCGTTTAACGACACATGGATGCGCGACTACGGCTTCATCACCTGTAAAGACAGTGAAGGCAATGGCTCGCCGGTAGAATTTCGCTTTAACGGTTGGGGCAATAAGTTTAACGCCGCTGAAGATAATCTGGCGAATCAGCGTTACCTTGCCAGCATGTGTAAATCTGTACTTCGCAGCAGCCCAATTGTGGCAGAAGGTGGCGCGCTGGAAATTGATGAAGACGGACACCTATTAAGTACTGCCCAGTGTTTACTTAACCCTGAGCGTAATGGTGATATGTCGCTAAGCGCTTACGAAGATGCATTTAAAGATATGCTAGGCTGCAGCAAAGTTACTATTTTGCAGCATGGTCATTTAGAAGGCGATGATACTGACGGTCACATCGACACATTAGTGCGTTTCACGCCGAACAAAGGCCTAGTTATCCAGGCGTGTAACAACCGTCCTAATGACAGTCACTTTGAAGGGTTGAAAGCGTTGTGCGACGAGTGCGCCCTTGAGCTGCCTGAGCATGAACAGTTTCATCTGCCGCTGCCTAATATTGTAAATGACGAAGGGGATCGCCTGCCGGCATCGTACGCAAATTACTTAATTTGTAACAACGCAATATTATTGCCTGTTTACGGTGAAGAGGAAGACGCAGAAGCCATTGAGACTGTACAAAGAGCACATCCCAATCATATTGTTGAACCAATCGATTGCAGTGTACTCGTAAGACAATACGGCAGCTTGCATTGCATTTCCATGCAGGTTCCCACAAATACATTAAAAGATTCGATTATCACCACCTTAAAGAAAGGAGTGTCATTACATGCGCCCAGCTAAGCTAAAAGTGGGTCTGGTACAACAGGCCGTTGCCGATAACGATAAAGCAACGAACTGGAATAAAAGTGCCGAGCAAATTGCCAAATTAGCCGCTGAAGGATGCGAGTGTATTTTGCTTCAAGAACTACACAGCACCCTGTATTTTTGCCAGCAAGAAGATACTGACGCCTTTGATTTGGCTGAACCAATTCCTGGACCTGCGACAGAATTTTTTGGTGAACTAGCCGAAAAACACAATATCGTGTTGGTGACATCTTTATTTGAAAAGCGCGGTTCAGGTTTGTATCACAACACCGCAGTCGTGTTCGACCGCAGTAAAGAAATTGCGGGCAAATATCGTAAAATGCATATTCCTGATGACCCAGGCTTTTACGAGAAGTTTTACTTCACACCGGGCGATATGGGCTTCACGCCTATTGAAACCAGCGTAGGTAAACTTGGCGTATTGGTGTGTTGGGACCAGTGGTATCCAGAAGCGGCGCGCCTAATGGCGATGGCAGGTGCGGACTTGTTGTTCTACCCTACCGCAATCGGCTGGGATTTAACTGACACAGAAGAAGAACGTACCCGTCAGCATGGTGCATGGGAAACCATTCAGCGCTCTCACGCTGTGGCAAACTCAGTACCGGTTATCGTGGCAAACCGCACTGGATTTGAAGCGTCACCTGTTGAAGGTGATCCAGGTATTCAGTTCTGGGGACAAAGCTTTGTAGCAGGCCCGCAAGGTGAGATTTTGGCCAAAGCCGAAGCTGAAGGTGAAACCACGCTAACCGTAGAGCTTGATATGGAACGTACCGAACAGGTGAAGCGCATTTGGCCTTACTTCCGCGACCGCCGCATAGACGCCTATGACGAGCTAACCAAGCGCTGGCGCGATTAACCTAAATAATGGGGTTAAATAATGGGGTCAGAGTCTGAGGGATCCCCACGAATTTAATTCCATGTGCCTGCGGTCCAGGCCCCGTCGACTATGGAGCTGTACCATTTGAGTGCAG
>NZ_JAKRFB010000042.1:0-37635 GCF_022348315.1 Alteromonas sp. MmMcT2-5
GCCTATAAAGGTAGTAGAGACTTACTTCAGGAGGCTTGCTGTTTTGCTTTTCCCCCGAAGCGGATGCGCATTTTAGGGAAATGAGCGCTCACGTCAACAAGTATTTTAAAAAAATCCTTATTTTTCGATCGTTTGCATAAACAATGCGCAATACGTTCATAAAAACCACTAATTCACCGTGCTTTTCACGATCTATAAGGTTAGTTAATTGGTAAGTCACGCTGTGTACTATAAATTAATAGAACAGTATTTGAACGTGTACGTGGATTATTGAGGGGTTTGCATGAAGGTTTCTGAATTTAAAACCGCTGGAAAACTCATAACGGGTCTTGGCGCTATTAAAGCCCTCACGGATGAAATGGCGAGATTATCCATAAAGGAATGTGCCATCGTTACTGACAAGGGCGTTTCTTCATCTGGTCTTCTTGACCAACTACTCACACTATTACCCTCTTCACCCTTACTTATTATTGATGACATTCCACCAGAGCCTGAAGTGAATATCATAGAAGATAAGTTAGCGATACTTCGTGAGAAGCAAGTAGACGGAATTATTGCTCTTGGTGGAGGTAGCGCTATTGATAGTGCAAAAGTACTTGCAGCTACATACGATCATACTGGCCCCCTCAGTGAACTCTTCGGAGAAAATACGCTTTCGAAACGTCGTTTGCCTCTTATTGTTATCCCCACTACTGCCGGTACAGGTTCAGAAGTTACCAATATTGCTATCTTGTCAGATCCGATAGCACAGATGAAAAAAGGAATTGTTAGCCACTGCTTGCTACCCGATGTTGCGATCGTTGCACCTGAAATGACAAAAACATGCCCCCAGTCCATTACAGCAGCGAGCGGTATAGACGCATTCGTTCACGCGCTTGAAGCTTATATAAGTGTAAATGCTAGTCCGATAACCGACGCTCTGGCAGAGAAAGCACTCAAGCTTATCTTCAATTCATTACTTCACGCTTATAACAATGGTGAGAACTTATCTGCACGTGAAGATATGGCCACCGGCAGTTTAATGGCGGGTCTTGCGTTTGGAAACGCAGGCGTAGGGGCAGTACATGCCTTAGCTTATCCACTGGGGGGACGGTTTCATCTGTCACATGGCATGAGTAACGCGGTAATGCTACCTCATGTATTGAAAGTTAATGCACCGTTCTGCCAAGACAAACTTTATTGTGTAGCAAAGCTATTAAAGGTATGTGAGCGCCATCACTCAAAAGAGGAAGCAATTAAACTGTTATTAGTTGCTATAGAAAAACTGTGTCGCGACGTAGGCATTCCCGCTTCACTCACCCACTTTAATATTCCACCTTCTTGTGTAGGGGAGTTAGCAGAAGAGGCGAGTAAAGTAACTCGCCTTCTGCGCAATAATCCCAAGCAATTGAGTATTGAAGAGATTGAAGATATCTATCGGCTAGCTTTTTAAAGTGGTCTTACCCACATATTCTTAAAGCTTACTAAGTTGCCGTGATCTTGTAATTGAAGCGGTGCGCATCCGTGAGCTTTGTACTTAGGCGCACCGATCCATTCTGTTGTACCTTGAATTTCAGTATGGTTCTGAACCACTACGCCGTTATGTATTACCGTAACATAGCCTTTCGTTGCTAGTTCTTCACCGTTAAAGGTTGGTGCTTTATATATGATGTCGTAAGTTTGCCATTCGCCAGGCGCCTTCATAGCGTTAACTAAAGGAATGGTTTGTTTATAAACACTTGCCGCTTGTCCATTGGGATAGGTCTTATTCTGATATGAGTCCAAGACCTGAATTTCATATCGCTGCTGCAGGAAGATACCACTGTTATTGCGCTGTTGTCCTTCCATACCTGCTTCTGGCTGTGGCGCTTTCCACTCTACGTGCAACTGAACATCACAGAACTCTGCTTTTGTTTTGATATCGCCTGTTCCTGGCTTCACTGTTAGAACACCGTTTTCCAGCGTCCACTTAGCATCACCTTCCTTTACTGAAGTCCAGTTAGATAGGTCATCACCAATTAAAGAGATGGCATCAGAGGGCACGCCCGCCTTATCAAAAGAAACCACTTCAGGAACAGGTTCCCAAACTTCTGTTTTAGCGGCCCGTTGTTCGCGGGTTAACCGCGATTCGCTTTTCTCAGTATCTGCATCTGTCGTTGCGCATGCAGAAAGTGGCATAAGCAAAGCCACAGTTGAAGCGACGAGTGTTTTATTCATAGTGTCTGTACCTTGTTTTATTCGTTATATAACTGTGTTGTGTTTGGCAGCTCGATAGCGCAGGCTCAGGTGGCCCACGCTTTGTCGCCCTTCTTGTAAGGGAATGCACCGTCGTAGCGTCCAGGAATAGCCACATAACGAAGCACTTTAGTCGCGCCAACTTGAGACGTGAAAAAGCAATAAAGTGTTAGCTGTTTTAATAGCGTAAAGTAGTGAGGGGTTGGCTCATCGGTACCTGGCTCCCACTGACTTGGCTTTCCTGTTTCAACGCCTTGATAAACACCGTTAGCAAGGTTCGCCGCTTTCGCTTCTACATCCAGGTCGTTAAATAAAGCCTCTCGTTCTTGCTTGGTAAGCTGAACAAATTGTTTGTTGAAACGACTTTGACTTAACGAAGATGTTTTCTTAATGCCATCAAGAAAGGTCTTCTGAAGCAAAGGTGTGTAGCAATCGGTTACTAGCACAGCCATTGTGGCACCAACGTTAGCTGCTTTTGCTCCAGGCGTGTCAGTTTGAGGAATGATCACTTCACCCATTTCATTCAGCAAGGCCACATCTTTTTCATTAAACAATGTGTCGCTAAGCGGTACAGCAGGCACATCTGTGTAAGCTAGTACATTACCTGCGAACAATGCTGTGCCTGTAGCAGTGGCTATGAGTTTAAGTAGTTCTCGGCGTTCCATTATAGATTTCCTCGCTTTAACTCTTCTACGGCAAAGTCTGCGGCTCTTGCCGTTAATGCCATGTAGGTCAGTGAAGGGTTAACACAGCTGGCCGATGTCATTGCCGCACCATCGGTCACAAATACGTTCGGTGCATCCCACACTTGGTTATGCGCATTAAGCACAGAGCTTTTTGGATCTCTTCCCATACGCGCCGTGCCCATTTCATGAATGCCCATACCAGGTGCGTAGTCAGCATCCCAGCCTTGAACATTTTTAAGGCCTGCTGCTTCAAACATCTCAATCGCGTCTTGCTGCATGTCCTTGCGCATCTTAAGCTCGTTTTCTTTAATCTCGACATCCATTGCCAGTACTGGTAAGCCCCATTTGTCGGTGACTTTTTTGTTCAAGTACACTTTGTTCTCGTGATACGGAAGAATTTCACCAAAGGCTGTCATGCCTATTGTCCATGGACCAGGCTCGGTTATCGCATCTTTAAGTCCAGCACCTATGCCAAGCTCAGCTATGTCTTTGCGCCAACCTGAACGGCTTGCGCCGCCTTGATAACCAAATCCACGCAGGTAGTCTCGTTTATCACTTCCCCAGTTTCTAAACCTTGGCACATAGAAGCCACTCGGCCTGCGACCGTAGGTATATTTGTCGTCAAAACCTTCAACTTCAGCTGAAGCACCTACTCTAAAGTGGTGATCCATAACGTTGTGACCCAACTCGCCGCTGCTGCTTCCTAAGCCACCGTCCCATACGTCTGTGGCAGAGTTCATCAGTACCCACGCCGAGTTAAGTGCTGACGCATTTACAAAGATGATCTTGCTTTTAAATACATAGGTCTCGTTGGTTTCTGCATCGATAATTTCAACGCCAGTCGCGCGCTTCTTGTCTTTGTCGAACAAGATCTCTTTTACTATTGAGAAAGGTCGAAGGGTTAAGTTACCTGTTTTAACCGCAGCCGGAAGCGTAGAGGCTTGTGTACTAAAGTAGCCACCGAAAGGACAACCCAACCAGCACTTATTGCGGTATTGGCAATGAACACGCCCTTCTTCGGGCTTGCTTTGTGTCATGTTTGAAGTGCGGCCATGCACCATGTGCCGCGCGCCTTCATAGGCCTTTTTCACCCGCGCCGCGACACTTTCCTCTACAATATTCATTGGCATTGGTGGCTGGTATACACCATCAGGCAATACATCTAAGCCATCGCGATTACCACTGATACCCGCGAATTTTTCTACGTAGTCATACCATGGCGCCAAATCGTCGTAGCGAATAGGCCAGTCGACAGCAATTCCTTCTTTAGCATTGGCTTCGAAATCTTCTTTGTTCAAACGGTAGCTTTGGCGTCCCCACAACAGTGAGCGTCCACCTACGTGGTAACCTCTGTACCAGTCGAAGCGCTTGTCTTCGGTATAAGGGTTTTCTTTTTCATTTGCCCACATACCGTACGTTTTTTCATTTAGCGGGTAGTCGCGCTTAAGCACGGGATAATCCACTTTCATTGCTTGAGTAGGCAAGTCTCGGTGAGGAAAATCCCAATCTTCTTTGTGCGCATTTTTATAATCTTTAATGTGCTCGATATTTTGGCCACGTTCTAACATGAGCACTTTTAGGCCCTTCTCAGTTAGCTCCTTAGCAGCCCAACCGCCACTGATACCAGATCCAATAACTATTGCATCATATTCGTTACTCGCCATAACACGTCCTTAAAACTTAATTCGTCGCTGTGCCTGTTCGCACGTTACACATCACAGATATGGATCGCTTGTTGTAGCGACGCTATTCTGTTGGCTTTGGTTTTCGGTGTGGGTATAAACTCTTGTGCTAAGTAGCCTTTAAATCCGGTCTCGACAATGGCTTTAGCAATTGCTTCGTAATTGAGTTCTTGTGAAGCATCTATTTCGTGACGCCCAGGTACGCCGGCCGTATGGTAATGGCCAAAGTACTGATAGTTATCTCGAATAGTTCGGATGATATCTCCCTCATTAATTTGCATGTGGTAGATATCGTAAAGCAGTGAGAAGTGCTTAGAACCTAGGCGTTTGCAAAGTTCTATCGCCCATGCAGAATTGTCGGCCATGTAATCAGGGTGGTCGACTTTGCTGTTAAACAGCTCCATGAAAATCACTACGTTGCGTTTTTCAGCATGAGGTAAAATGCGTTTTAACCCTTTAACCGCATTTTCCAGTCCGTCTTCTCGTGACATGCCTCGGGCATTGCCGCTAAAGCAGATAAGGTTTGTATAACCTGCATCAGCGACCAAATCGATGTGCTTTATATAACGCGCTTCTAGTTCGTCGTGGAGCTCACTGTGAATGAAGCCGTCTTCAAGACTTATCTCGGCGCCGTTACACATAGAAGAATCGATGCCGTACTGTTTTAGCACGGGCCAATCTTCAGGACCAACCAAGTCAATGGCTCCAAATCCTAATTGCTTTACGGTCTGGCACAACTCTTCAATGCTTAAATCGCCGTAGGTCCATCGGCTTACCGAATGGTTTACATTTCCTTTAAGCGGCGTATTCATAGTGTTGCTACCTTTCGTGCCGTTTATACTCGCTATAGCAGGCATCGCAGTGGCTAAACCAGCTGCTGCTAACCCTGTTCCGGCAATGCCTGCCCCTGTCATAGCCATACCTTGAAGTAATTTTCTGCGGGTAATGTTATGCATCTGCGTTCACCTTTTCCTTTCTGAACAGAATGGCGAATAGCACTAACACAACCGCGGCAAACCCTGCTGGGAATAACCAGACCTGCTGCCAACTATGCGCACCGGTTTCCATCGTGTAGGTGTCGGTAATTGCGCCTGCCACTGCAAAGCCCACCAGCATACCTACCCCATATGTCGCTAAGGTAATTAGCCCCTGCGCTGCACTTTTTACGTTTTCTCCCGCCTTTGCATTGGTATAGATTTGCCCTGATACAAAGAAGAAGTCGTAACAAATACCGTGCAGTGCAATACCAACAATAAGCATGAACAAACCTTCGTCAGCGTTTCCGAATGCGAACAGTGCATAACGTACTACCCACGCCGCCATACCTATCACTAACGTGGCTTTAATGCCGAAACGGTTCAAAAATACTGGCAGAGCCAACATGAACAACACTTCGGAAACTTGACCAAGTGTCATTTTGCCCGTTGCATTTTCAACGCCTATTTCCGTAAGGAAAGGATTCGCATTCTGGTAGTAAAACGCCAGTGGAATACAAATAAGTACAGATGAAAGAAAGAATACAAAGAAGTTTTTGTCTTTTAACAGTGCCAACGCGTCCAAGCCAAGAATGTCGCGTATAGTTACCGCTTTACCGCCAGATTGAGGTGGCGTGTTTGGCAGTGTAAAACTGAATACGCCCAACATTAGCGAGGCAACGCTGCACAATAAGAACGTGTTTTTGAGCATACCATCGGCAATAGACTGGGCAGAATCCCATGAGAAGACATAGCTAATCATAAGGCCTGCCACAATCCAGCCGATAGTGCCCCACACACGAACTTTTCCGAACTCTTTGGATGGGTCAACCATTTGCCCGAATGACACTGAGTTAACCAAAGCAAGCGTAGGCATGTACGCAATCATGTAAGCCAACACATAAGGGTAGAAGCTGGCAAAATCATTCGCTTGATACATAAAGTACATAAGCACGGCGCCAACAATATGTAATAAGCCGAGGATCTTTTCTGCATTAAAGAACCGGTCAGCAATAAGGCCCACAATAAAGGGGGCAATGATGGCGCCCCAACTTTGGGTTGAGAAAGCCATGCCGATTTGTCCACCGTTGGCAGACAGGGTATTTGATAGATACGTGCCTAATGTTACAAACCAGCCTCCCCAAATGAAGAACTGGAGGAACATCATCAAACTAAGGCGTAGGGTTATCATAGTTATTGTTATCCTATTGATGGCGCTTAGCGCTCAAGGCCTAAAATACGATTATTCTTCGCTTCACTAACCTCTCCACCAGCAAAGTCGTCAAACGCATATTTGCTTGGCTCGATAATGTGTGAAGCGATAAACGGTGCACCTTCTGCTGCGCCTTGCGCACTGTCTTTTAAGCAGCATTCCCACTCAAGTACCGCCCAACCTGTGAAGCCATACTGGGTAAGCTTGCTGAAAATACCTTTGAAGTCGACTTGGCCGTCGCCAAGGGAACGAAAACGTCCCGCGCGGTCTTGCCAGTCTTGATAGCCGCCGTACACACCGTTTCTACCGTTCGGATTGAACTCAGCGTCTTTAACGTGAAACATTTTGATCCGGCTGTGGTAGCGGTCGATGAAGTCAAGGTAGTCAAGCTGCTGTAAAACAAAGTGACTTGGATCGAAAAGAATATTTGCTCGTGGGTGGTTATCTACCGCTTTTAAAAACTGTTCGAACGAAGCGCCATCGTGCAAGTCTTCCCCAGGGTGAATTTCGTAGCATACGTCAACACCCGCATCGTCGAATGCATCGAGAATGGGTTTCCAACGCTTGGCTAGTTCAGCAAAGCCTTGCTCGACCAAGCCAGCAGGACGCTGAGGCCACGGGTAAACCAAGTGCCACATTAATGCACCAGAAAAGGTAGCGTGAGCTTTCAACCCCAAGCGCTTACTGGCAATAGCCGCACATTTAAGCTGATTAATTGCCCATTCGGTTCGCTCTTGTGGCTTGCCGTGTAAATGCGCCGGCGCAAAGTTATCGAATAACTCGTCGTAAGCGGGATGAACCGCCACTAGCTGACCTTGTAAGTGCGTCGATAGTTCAGTAATTTCTACGCCAGCGTCTTTGCAAATTTTAGCGATGTTGTCGCAATACTCTTGGCTCTCAGCTGCTTTTTCTAAATCAAACAGACTAGGATCGGTAGGTACCTGTATTCCCTTGTAACCAAGCGACGCTGCCCACTTCGCCATATTTTCGAGCGTATCGAACGGCGCTTCTTTTCCCATGAACTGAGCAAGGAAGATAGCCGGCCCTTTTATAGGTTGTTGATTAGTAGCCATAAGCGCTCACCTTTTTCATTGTATGTTTTAATTGCATTACTGCGTTCCTTCCTGACTGACCGACTCCCATTTGGTGTCGCTGTCAGTACTGGCAAGCATGGCATCTATAAATACCATTCCGCGTATGCCTGAATTTATTCCTGGAACGCCATCAGCTTTGCCTTTTTGATTCGCGCGTACCGCTTTAGCAAAATCGGTATACAAGTTTGCCATTGCTTCTAAGTAGCCCTCTGGGTGGCCAGCTGGAACACGGCAACGTGCAGATGCAGCATCACATAATCCAACTTGACCTTGGCCGGCTCTAAACACTTGATAAGGGGCATCAACAGGGCGATAGATAACGGAGTTTGGCTCCATTTGACGCCACTCTAAACCGCCCTTGTCACCGTAGACGCGGATCTTCAACGCGTTTTCTTCACCAGCACATACCTGCGAAGCAATCAACACGCCCGACGCACCCTTCTTAGTTTTAATAAGCGCGGCGCCGTCGTCATCTAAACGACGTCCTTCAACATGGGTGTTTAACTCGCCACATAACGAGGTAACACTGTCGTTTAATACAAACTCAACAAGTCCAAACGCATGAGTGCCGATGTCGCCCATTGCGCCCGTTGCGCCAGAAATTGCTGGATCGGTACGCCACTGCGCTTGCTTATTGTGCGTTTCTTCTTCGCCAGACAACCAGCCTTGCGGATACTCAACATACACTTTTCGAATTTTGCCCAGCTTACCGCTTTCAACGAGATGACGTGCTTGCCAAACCATAGGATAACCAAGGTAGGTATGAGCCAAGCCGTATAGCGATTCACTGGCGTGAATAACATCTTGAAGCTCTTTTACTTCTGCAAAGCTAACGCCTGCTGGTTTTTCACAGAAAACATGAAAGCCCGCCTTAATTGCGGCAAGTGAAATAGGTACGTGAAGATGATTAGGCGTTACGATAACCACAACCTGCATGCGCTGCTGCTCAGGTAATTTGGCTTCTTCTTCTAACATTGACTGCCAGCTATCGTATGTACGCGATGTTGATACGTTCAATGCAGAAGCAGTTCGCGTATTATTTTCTTCGTTGCGGCTAAATGCGCCACACACCAACTGGTAGTTCCCATCTAACCCTGCGGCATGACGATGCACGGCACCGATAAACGCGCCTTCCCCGCCTCCGATCATTCCCATTCGAATTGGTTGCATTGAAATTCCTCTGTGTGCAAACGCACTATTGGTGTTGCTAATGCCACAAAATGTAACCCGTTACATTTTAATGGTCAATACAAAAAACAGCATTTTGTTAATCTAAAGTTTACAAATGGCGAGGTAATACTGGGGCTTTACTACCTTTAACCGCTTATTTCTGCACCAAATTTGAACATAACACTAGCTCAAATTTACATAAATCCTACAAATAACCTTTGACGTTTTAATGAAAGTGCGTATTCTTTTGCTTAAAATGAAAACGGTTACATATTAATTTCACGTAAATTTTGAATTCGCTACCATCGTATAGACCACACCTCTGCTGGGTTAGGTTTACAATGCGCGAGTGAATTAACAAACAACAATAACGTAAATGGCAAATATTAGAGATGTAGCAGATAGTGCCGGCGTATCGGTCGCTACCGTATCAAGAACATTGCAACAACCTGAGCGTGTTTCTCCTAAAACGCGCAATAAGGTGATGGCCGCTGTTCAGGCAGTTGGATATAAACCTAACTTAATGGCAGTTAAGTTTCGTTCGGGAAAAACGCACAATTTAGTGGTACTGGTGCCTACGGTAGCGAACGTATTTTTTGCCCGTGTTATTAGCGGTATGCAGGAAGCGGCAGCCGAACTGGGCTATTCCATTTTACTTGCCAATACGCTTGGTAATAGTGAAATAGAAAGCCATTACGCCAAGATGGTAAGTACTTCTCAGGCTGATGGGCTTATACAGTTACGTGCGCACAACCCATTTGATGCCACGATGATCAACGACAATGGCCTACTTCCCATGGTGAATGCCTGTGAGGTGATTGACGATGGCCAATATCCTGTTGTGTCGTTAGACAACCGTGCAGCAGCCAAAGCAATGACCGAGCACTTAATTTCATTAGGCCATACCCGTATAGCCATGATCAAAGGACCTAATTCAAGCCCGCTTACCCAAGAACGCTTGGTTGGATATAAAGACGCATTAGCGCAAGCCAATATTACCTTTGATGAAAGCTTGTTGTTCCCGGGGGATTTTACATTACAGGCCGGATACAACGCAGGGGAAACCATTAGTCACCTTGAAAATAGACCCACCGCCGTATTTTGTGAAAACGACGAAACGGCTATTGGTGCCATGCAAGCCTTTAAGCAAGCCAACCTACATGTTCCTAATGACATATCGGTGGCAGGTTTCGATGACATTGCGTTTTCAGCATTTGTCGACCCACCGCTAACCACTATTGCCCAACCTGCAGAAGAATTTGGTAGAACGGCGGTTACGCTACTGGTGGACCTTCTTAACGGAAAAATTCGCAAAGCCCCCAAGGTTATTATGCCGTTTGAACTTATTGTGCGAGAGAGCACGGGCAAAGCTTTGGGTTAATTGATGATAGCGATGCGTCATCACCTATGTACCACTACAGAAAAGGAGCAAGCAGTGAATTTAAGTAAAACAAACTTAAGTAAGACAGCTATTTTAGACGCGGCCAGTAATATTGGCTCTGGCGTTTCAAGACGACAGTTTATTAAATATTCATCTGGTTTACTGGCGGCTATGAGCGCTCCTGCTGTTTTGGCGCACGGGCATGGTAGTGATAAAGGAGCTATGATGAAGGGCATGCACAAAAGTGCTGTTGGTCTGCAGCTTTACACGCTTAGAGATATTATGAAAGTAAGTGTGCCGGCTACGCTTAAACTGGTTGCAGATGTTGGTTATTCGGAAATGGAATTTGCAGGCTACTTTGACCACAGCGCAAAGGAAATTAAGCAACTGCTTGATGACAATGGCCTTACTGCGCCTTCGGCTCATATTCAGTTAGACGCGTTCGATACTAACCTGTCACAAATTTTAGATGACGCACAAACCGTTGGTCACAAATACTTGGTAGTTCCTTGGCTTAGCGAAGCCCAACGTGGTACAGGCATTGCGCCATACCAAGCCCTTGCCGATAAGCTAAATACCATTGGTGAAGCGTGTAAGAAGGAAGGTATTACTCTTGCCTACCACAACCACGATTTTGAGTTTGAAGTACGTGACGGTAAAACACCATTAGACGTACTTATAACTCAGACCGACCCAGACCTTGTTGCCATGGAACTGGATTTATACTGGGCGGTAAAAGCAGGTAAAAACCCCGTTGATTACTTTAAGCAGTACCCAGGCCGCTTTAAACTTTGGCATGTAAAAGATTTGGCTGAAGACGGCAGTTTTGCTGATGTGGGCACAGGCACCATTAACTTTAAAGAGATATTCGCGCACGGCAAATTAGCCGGTATTGAACATAAATTTGTAGAGCGCGATCAGACCACCGACCGCATTGCCACTATTGAGCAAGGCTTTAGAGCAGTAAGCGCACTTAATAAAGGCGTTAGCTAACGCTTTTGACCTTACCGTGGTTATAATGGGCACACAGTAAAAACGTCATAATAGTAGTAATTTTATGAGTGAACTTTTCAGTGCCCTTTCTCGCGCATTAAGCCCCTATTACACCGAAATGAGCATTATGCTTATGGCCACTATTTTAGTGGTGTACGGCGACCTGATTAATGGCCATGTAAAACGCATACTGGCACCTTACCATTTCACCATTCGCGTTAGTTTGTTTGTAGTTCTGTGTGCCTTTGGCTATGGCGCACTAACTTTGTACGGCGCACCGTTCTTAAAACACACCCTAGCCTACTTGCCCTGGCAGTACCAAGGTGCAGGCTATGTGGCATCGTTTCTATTGATTGGCTTTTTGGCTGAGAGACGTAGGTATATTTAGTTCTTTTAGATACTACCTTTACGCTACTGTTTTGTTGTATTGCTCCACAAACTTTTTGGGTGGTAAGCTCATAACCTTTTTAAAGGACGTCGAAAAATAAGCTGCGGTGCCGAAGCCAACGTCTAGGCAGGTATCTAGAATGCTATTTCCCTCTAACAGTAACGGAATAGACTTTTCGATCCTGAAGCGTGAAAGAAACTCGCTGAAGTTGTAGTCAAACAACTCTGACATCCGTCGGTTCAAGCTTCTTGGGCTTATCAATAACTGCGAGGCTGCCTGATCTCTATTGAATGACTCATTGTGATAATTCTTTTCCAATACAGCGATAAAATTTAAATAGAACGCCATATCCTTTTCGTTATCAAACTCGGGAATTTTCAGGCATCCGAATTTAAATGCTGGCTCTTCACTTTCCTCTTCTTCTCGTTCTTTTGCTTCTCTGACCGACAGCAAATGCTCAACCCTAAGAGTAATTTCCTCATTAGATGCAGGCTTTGCCAAGAAATAATCCACCTTCTCTTCTAATGCTGATTTTTCTAGTTCAGCCCCTGTTTCAGCGGTTAGCATAAGTATAGGGATGTTGGCATAGCTAGTATTACTGCGAATTGCTTTTGTTAAACTCAGCCCATCCATTTCGTGCATCATTTGATCGGTGATGACTAAATCGACCAAGTAGTGCTGCATGACATCTAACGCCTGAACACCATTTCGCGCAACTAAACAGCGATATTTGCTAGAAAACAAATCAAATAGATAAGAGCGGAACTCTCTGCTGTCATCAACTATTAATAGTGATTTCTTGTTCGATTTGGCATTTGCGGGTGACAATTTTTCAGCATGCGAATTTACATACTCAATATCATCAATGGGTAACGTTACGGTAACTTTAGTTCCAATGCCTTTTTGACTCTCTAACGCAATGTCGCCCTGGTTCAGTTCAACTAAGGTTTTCACCATTGCTAAGCCAACACCATGACCTTCATGCTCACTGCTCCCTTTAGTGAATCGCTCGAATACTTTTTTGTGAAAGTGCTCATCAATTCCTTCTCCGTCATCACTAACGATAACTTTAAGCACTTTACTATCTTGTATAGCTGCTACTTTTATTGTGCCAAGTTCTGGTGTGAACTTAATTGCATTTTGAATTAGATTTGCCAGGATTTTCTCTAAGCTGTCGTTAATGAGCGAAATTTCTTTTTTCCCTTTAATACGTAACTCTAAATTCTGCCGCTTCTGCTTGGCTAATGGCTCTAGCGATAGGACGATAAACTTTATGTTATCTGACGAGTAGGATCTGTAGTAGTCGGCTGCCGCCAAGGCTTTAGGGACATCTTGACTCATTTGATTAATCAACTGTTCGACCCTTTTCATATTGTCCTGAACACATATCAGTTCTTTGCTCGCTGCATGAGCTGTTTTGGATATGCCTTCTAACGATCCATTGATGAGCTGAATTGGGGTGCGAAGTTCGTGGGTGATTTCGTTAATGAAACGCTCTTTGCTGCGAAGCATCTTTTCAAATTTAGAGTGCCCATCGGTTATTTCATAGCGGGTAAGATGGTTGTAGAGTTTAGTAGTTTTGAATTTGTTATATAGCCTGCCTAAAACCCCTATTCTCCACAAACTCAAAACCCCAGCCAATATAAATAAATATATAGTAAAGCCGATATAAGAAGCCCAAATAGGTGGATCTATATCAAAACTAATTGTCAGTTCATTTGTAGTACTTTTATCTGCTGGAACACGGACTCTAAGAGTATGCACACCAACGTTCATATCACTTAATGTTAAATTCATTACAGGTTTATTGTGAGAAACCCAAGCGTCATCATCTAATTTAAATTCAATACTGCTGCTTTCATTGTAGAAATCACTGACGATAAAGTTGAATGTTACTTCCTTAAAGCTACTTTTAAACTTGAAGTCAAAGTCCTCAGGAAAATATGTGATATGTCGTCCTTCTCCATCTCCCCATTGAACATAACTAAGAATAGTAGACATCTCCCCAATTGAATTTGCATTGAGACTCTCAATTAACTTTTCTTCATCCAACAGGTAACTATATTTATCCCCCTTAACTAGCACTTTTTCACCAAGCGCTTCAAGGCTCTTATACTCAAAGTCTGTATCGAAGAGTCCATAACGAATACCCACTTTAGAAGCTGAGTTGCTTATATTGGGCTTAACAAACAGGCCCATGTTAGACGCTACCCAGAGATTTTTCCCTTCGGTAACCATGGCACCTCTAATGAACCTTAGTTTCTCTAGGCCCGCTATCGTGGAAGAGCTAACTTTTCCATTTTTCTTGTTGATTTCTTTTAGTCCAGCACCTGATGTACATACCAAATAGTTTTCTTGGAACTCTATTAAACATTGAAGCCCGAACCAGCCACCTTCTTTAGAGGTAACAGTACGCCAGTTGAATTTGGACAATTGAAAATGAACGTCATCAAATTCATCAATCGCAACGATTTCTCCACCACTCAACAAAGAGCTGAAGACCACTTTTTTAGGGGCTTTAATTGTGTCACGTATGGTGTTGTTAGCGATATAGTAGTAATTGGCATCGAGTCCATCATCAAAGTAGAAATAAAAGGCATTTTTGCCGGCTTCTATATAATGGGAAAACTCGCTATTGCAGAGAACAGAAGGGTCTATTTCATTGAGACGTATAAAAGTTCTTTCCTGCCAAGAGGTACAAAACTCTGCCTTGTCTTTATCCAAATGAGTATTGACTAACTCCCCACTCTTCTCGTTTAACTGAAAGAGACCTTTTTCAGTTCGAACTATAGTTCCGCTTTCATTTATTGATGTCTTTTGAATGTTTTCCCTTACAACGCTCCCATTAAATGACACTAGGTTTGTCACTAGCTTTGTTTTAGGTAATGAAACTAAGCCTAATTGTGAGGAGGCGATAAGGATGGAATTGTAGGGGTCTATAGCTATTTTGGTTACTGACCTTATCGCTTCAGACGTCAATATAGGATTCATGAAAGGGGGAGCCGATAGTTTTTCATCTTCTAGCAGTAAAAGGCGACCGTCGGAAACCCAGATCACCCCATCTTCACCTTTAACCACATCTTGGATGTAGGTGCCACTAATTCCCTCGGTTGGAACGAAGCGCTCGTTACTTCCTAATATGTACACCCCTTGTGGACCGCCGATATATAATTCATCATCAATTACTTTAATAAACGTTGCATTTGATAGTAATGGTAGCTTGCTACTCAATTTAAATTCTTGCAGATTATCTAATGCCCCTTCAATTGAAAGATAGCCCTTATTAGATGCTACATACGCATTGTGATTGTTTGCAAAAAGCGAGTAAGTGCCGTTTAACTTGAAGGATTCTAATTTGGAATTTAGGCTTGTCGATTGCCCTGTAGTTCTATCTACTGCAATGACATCGTCAATGACTGAGAAATATAAATGACTAGATGTCATTGCCATAGTCCAAATAGAACTCGACCATTCACGATCACTAAATACTTGCTGTGAGTTTTTATTTTGTAGATTAACCTTAAAAACACCAACTCCATATTCAACAACCCATAGGTCCGTTCCATTCAGTTGAATATCAGAGATAACCCCTGTGGCGTGAACAGATGTGTTGAACTCTAATTTCTCAGACTCGTGCCCAATAACTTCAAACACCCCGTTTTCTGCTGCTACATATACTACTTTGTTTGAAACCTCTAAGTCTCGAATTACACCTGATGGAATTCCATCAAATGATGTTCTCCCCTCTAAGTTAATACCGATGGCATGGCTCAATTTTGGAAAAACTAAGAAAAAAATTAGAAATATTGGGACACAAGTATAGATTTTCTGTCGATAAGCACAAATTGTCTCAGTAAACATGTCTTACATCCCTGTTTAATTATTATTTTATGTGTGCTCATTCGAGCTTGAGAATCAAAAAACAAAAAGGAAAAAATATGAATATCGAACAAAAAACAAACATGCAAGAGCTTACCGAGGCAGAGTATACTAAAGTATATGCTGGAACTAATCCACCAACGTGGGGAATAGACTTTTACGTGATATTACCAATTGGGCCTATCAAGCCAAAGAAACCAGATGTAAATAGTTAATACCTAAACCAACAACCACTTCATCCCAGCATTCTCGGCGGCTTGCTGGTCATAAATAAAATCGCCTACATACAGGCAGTCTTCAGGTTGAAGCTGCCATGTGTTCGCCACCATCAGTAATGCGGTTGGGTCGGGCTTGGCCGGGGCATCTTCGCGGGTAAGCACGTAGTCGATGGGTATGCCGTTATTAGCTACCTTAATTGCGGTGGCTTGGCGGCAGTTGCGGGTAACTATTGCCATGGGTAGTTTGTGTGCCAGCACCTTTTCCACCATGGCTTTGCCAATGGGTAACCACTTGGCATTTTGCGCGTCATCTAGTTCGTGCTGCAATATAGCGCGGTGTGCATTCGCTTTGGCTTCGGCGCAGCTAAGGGCATTAACAAAGGTAAGTATATCTTCGTTTTGTGGGCAGCCTACGTCGGCGCGCATTTGCGTGAAGTTAAGGCTAGACTCTACCAAGGTGCCGTCTAAATCGAATATTACACCTTTAATACCGGTTAAGTTCATCTGCTCTACGCTCACGCTTTTCTCGTCCTTTTACTTCACTGTTATTCTTAAAGTTCGGTTAACGCCCACTTAATTGAGAACAGCGCCTAACTTACTCACGAATTTTACCGCCACCATAATGCCACGAAAGCCATTAGCCTTCTGTTACGTTTACTTAAGGGTAGAATGCATTTGGTTAAAAACCACTGATGTGATTTAAGTTTACCCTGCCCACACCTTGCATTAGCATAGCCGCTCTTTTTGGCAGGCTACTTATTTTCCCTAGCCTAATTGGGCAAAGTTTTAACAGGTAATTTATGGGTGTTTTTGCTGCGCTAGGTACAGCGCTTTGTTGGGCAATTGCTGCACGTTTATTCCGCGGAACAGGTAATGCGTTTTCGCCGCTTACGATGAACTTTTGGAAGGGGCTTATTTCTATTGCCATTTTGGCAGTGGTTTTAGTAGTGGTTCAGCCAACGGGGCTTAGTACTCATGCTATTTTGTGGCTATTGCTTAGCGGGCTTATTGGTATAGGCATTGGCGATACCTGCTTTTTTAAAGCCTTACAAAGCATTGGCGATAGCCAAGCGGTGCTGGTCGCCGAAACCCTTGCGCCTTTATTCACTGCCCTTTTTGCTATGGCGTTTATTGGCGAATGGATTACCTGGCAGCAGTGGGTTGGCGTTGCAGTAGTACTGTTTTCGGTAGATATGGTTATAAAGGTACGCAAACGCAGCACTACACACGTGTTTGCAACCAGTGGCTATTTGTATGGTGTCGGCGCGGCGTTATGTCAGGCGGTTGGGGCCGTAGTTAGCCGCGACATTTTAAGTGCCGGTGAAATTGACGCGGCCAGCGCTGCGTTCTTGCGATTAGTTGGCGGTATGGTATTTGTGGTGCCATTTATAGCCATAACCAAAACGCGCTACATGCCCGATATTAACTATGAAAGCGACAGTGGAAAACGTGTATGGCCTGCTTTTGTGTTAGCCACGTTACTTGGCACTACTGCTGCTATTTATCTACAAATGTTTGCGTTTGCTTATGCGAAAGCGGCCGTGGTTCAAACCCTTATTGCTACAAGCGCATTAATGTCGCTAGGGGTTGCATGGGTACTTGGTGAACGGGCGACTAAAGCAACTATTGTATGGTCTGCCGTTGCCTTGGTTGGAGTAGCTATATTGGTTAGTTTTGGGTCGCCCACCCATTAGCAATGTAGGGTAAATACCTAACACATGCTTATATAGCCCAACGTTTTAGAGAATAGTAGACGCATTAAGATACAAAAAATACGTAACTTTTAGGTGCTCCGTGTAGTAGTTCTGGGCTCAAATCGATATTATGAAGAAAAAACAAAAACGTTATTTCTCATGTTTCAAAGGTTGTCTTTAACAGTATTCACTTTTTTGAGCGTTGCGCTAGCTTCTTTTGCCGCGTTGGCAAACGACAACATTGATGCCGTTATCGAAAAGGTACGCACGCCTTCGTATGATTGCCCTAATCAGTCTCTACTTCCAGAACTTGAAAACACACTTGCGCTTGAGTCGCTTACATCACAACAACGTTTTGCCTTAACCGTAGCCAAAGGGCAGTTTCTAATTTGCCGTGGCAAGTACGAAGAAGCTGAAACTATGCTGCTTAAAGCCATTATGCAAAGCAATATTGATCAAAGCTCTTATGCATTTGCATCGGCTATTTATCAAATTGGCTTTTCTTATGACGCCAGAGAAAACCCAGCACGCTGTAAGTACTACCAACAAGCCCAAGAACTATCATCGCCCGAGCGCCACAGCGATATCTTTACCAGCTCTTCTTTAGGCCTAATTAACTACTGTTCAGAAACCACTTCACCTGAAATAAGATTGGGTAAGATGTTTGGTGTGCTTAAGCGTTATTCAAACGACGGCAGCCCCGGTGAGTTAGCGCATATTCACAACGCAATTGGTTTACTATATGGCGATTTAGAGCAACATGCCTTAGCAGCAGAGCAATATTTAAAAGCACATGAAATGGGCTTGCTTGTATATGAAGGCAGTAACAAGGTGAGCATTCTTATTAGTGCTATTGTATCGCTGTTAAGTAGCGGCCAAACCGACAAAGCCTACCAAAGCATTCTAGAACTAGGCGTACTCAATAGCGAAATAGACACACCGCTAACCAACTTCTTGTATCAGTATGCACTGTCTATTTACTATAGAAAAACACAAAACTACAACCGACTTACCTACACCCTTCCCGATTTAGAAGAAGCGTCTTCGAACATCTCGAGTTCGTTTGGCGAGCTTCTTGTTAACTGGCACAAAGCTGAGATTTGCTTACATGACAACGATCTCACCTGTATTAAGCAGTATTTATCAGGTATTGAAGCGTTAAATGATGACGCGATACCGCCGGTCTTTCGTTCAAATTTGGATTACCTTAGCTTCAACGTATCCATGTATATCGCACTGCAGGACTTAGCTAAGGCGAAAGAGGCGCACGAGATCTATTCTAAAGAAGTGACTAAGCGCCGTGAAGTTACTCAAGATTCGGCCTTAATTATTGGTGCTGCTAACTTGTATACCCGCATTTATGATTTGGAATCTGCGATTGAACAAGCGGAACAGCAACGAAAGAACACGCTGTATACCGCTATTATTATTTTCCTTCTGGTAAGTGGTATTACTGGCTACGTACTTCGTAGAAAACACCTTGCGCGCAAAGCCATCGATCCCGTTACTCTGCTACTTAATGCGAATTCGGCGATAGCCCGCATTAACAAGCTTGATGCGCCGAAAAAAGGCCGGGCCATTGCCATTGCTATATTCGACATTAGCAACCTGCGTGAAATAACGCGGAAAATGGGGTCAACAAAAGGTGATTTAGTATTACGACAAATTGCACAAACTCTTCAAAATGTTACCCGCGGTAACGATATTTTAGGGCGATTTGGTACCGAGCAATTTATTTTATGTCTGCACAATATTGAAGAACGAAGTGCGCGACAGTTTTTCGATCGCGTACAGAACGCGTTAGACAATACCTTTGAAAACGATGCGACTTCCGACCATATCGTGGTTGAGTCGCAGATGAGCGTATTTATTGCTAACGAGAAAATTACTGGGCTAAACGACATACTCGATGATATTGCCATGTCGATTGATATGGGTAACCGCTCAGGCGACAATTAATATCTACACAACCAAAAACGCGCGGCCCGTTGTTACGGTACCGCGCGTTTTTTGTTTTAACGGAAGCTTGTTTACTGGTTCAGATATGTCTGAAAACGGGTATACACGCCATTGGTCCACCCGAAACCTAGCTGTACGTCGTATTCACCGCCACCTGCTTTTATTTCCGGTTCGCACACATTGTACTTTTCTAACAGCACGCCGCTTGTTGCGAAGTGGTTTTCAATGGTTTTGCAAAAACGCAACATAATAGTTTGTGCCTGCATATCAAACCCGTAATTACGCAACCCTTCAACGGCGAAAAGTTGAAGTGGTGCCCAGCCATTTGGTGCATCCCGCTGTTGCGATGTAGTGTTGGAAGTGGTTACCACTCCGCCTTTTTTTAACAAGATGTTTATTGCCTTAATTCGTGCTGTAGATGCCGCACTGTAGCGCGCTTGCTCGGCACCTTTAGTCACGCTTGCCAGAGTCTATTTAAGCGTTACCAAAAGCGCATTTAAATCTACGGGAATAATTTCAGTTGTACGAATACTTGCCAATGAATTGGGATTAGCTAGCCAGCGCGAACTAAAGTCCCAACCCGATTCGCAAGCCGCACGAACATGCTGGTAAACTGACTTTTGTCAGCGCCTATGTGCTCTGCTGTTTCAATGTCTTCTCGATAAGACTCTGGGCGAGGCGTAGGCTCGGTGTCGAAGTAAAAACAAAGAAGTCTTACCGAAGTAAGACTTTTCTCATGCGAAGTACAAAATGTTTAAACTTTTGCTAGCTCTGGCTGGTTTGGTTTAAAACCTTGAGTGCTACAAGAGTTGCGCTTTGTTTCCAATGCACTTAGTTGACGCTTAAGCCATGACTTCTGAATACCTGACTTAGCCGTATCCATTTCAGTACTTACGCGAGTGATTTCTTTTCCGACGTTAACGCATGCTTTCTTATTCGGTTCAAAACCGCCATTTGCTAAAACAGAAGAAGAAAACATTAATGCCGATAGCGCAATAAGCGTTTGCTGTTTCATAAGAGTCCCCAACTACTCGTTATAATCCCGGGTTAGTGTCATACCGTAAGAATGAGCATATATTTGCTCTAAAATCTGTAAGAAATATAGCAGGCCTTTTATTCTAGTTAGGTACTACAAAACATACTCAGTAATAAAACTTCGCCTACCCTGCTTTTGCTAACGCACATAAGCCATTGTCTTTTAAATTATTATGTCGACAATGATTTACCTTACCATTTCACTTACGTATCGATTTTTATATTTTTTACGCACTAAATAGTGAGCCTATCCATAGTATCGGCTACAGCAACAGCATTCTGTAGCAGCATTACTCACTATTAAGCGTTGCTATTAAAACACCTTAGCTTTGCTGGAACAAGAAAAGTTATAACAAACCTTTTACAGGTTTTAGGACAGAAATTGCATTTTGTAAGTATTTACTCACTACACTTACAAACGACTACCAGCCGAAAGCTTCTCTACCGTTTGCATAACGCTTCTGCCCATATCATCTAAGCTCACTACGCGCTTCGCTGCCCCTTTTTCAATAGCAACTTTGGGCATACCAAAGGCTATAACACAGCTCCGAGTGAGGTATGGGTTATTGGAGACAGTGAGGAGTCAGAAATTAGTGCGGGTAATAGTTTAGGTATGAAAACGGTTCAGATACTTCGACCGGGCGTTAAAAAGTCACCAAAGGCACAATTCCATGTGTCTTCACTTCAAGAGTTTTTAAGTTTGGTACAGATGTCTTAACGCTTGTGTGTTCGTCATCATCAATGACTTGAGGTGTTAATTGGCCTTTCAGCCCCGCTTCATGCTGCTTATTAGTGGAAACTATCTGTTCATTTCGATTTCATCGATAAGCACCACTAGGGGACATTATCATGCCCAAATTCATCTATATCGTGAATCCATTTATTTGAGGCCGGTCAATTACGGATCCAAACTTTCAGCATCAGGCAAAGGTGTGTATTTGTATCCAGTCAATACCCAAACTCTATTCAAATAAGTGTAAGTCCACTCCCTGGTTCCATCAGCTCTAGCCTGTTTGACTGTTTGCTTATTACCTTCTTTCGGTGCTAAATCAGGATTTGGGACACTGTTAAAGGTTTCGAAAGCACTTTCGGTTCCTTTATTGGACTTTACGACACCCGAACAGAAATGTTTCTTACTTATCAAAGTATAAGGTTCGTTAAGGTCGAAAGTGTTAGTGCTAATTGCTTCATACATTGCATCAATCAGTTCAGAACTGAGAGTAGGGTTGCCTTTTTCCTCTACTACTTCAGTACTACAAACCGTTTTTGCTAAGGTAGAACCGGAAAATACAATAGATGAAACCACGAAGAATGTTACATAAGCACCTAATTTAAATACAATTGGCGACTTCACACGTACTCGATGGCTTTTATTCGAAAACAGAAAACTATGAATATACTTAAGCATCGTAATTAAACTCCCTTTTAATTTAAATTGTGAAAGTCCACACTAAAGCCTAGTCGTAACCCATGCAAAACGCATTAAATCAAACCTCGACGATTAAGTGCATCAAATTACTTAGATTAAAAGTCAATAAGTGCACCGCTCGCTAAATTAAGTACCCTTTCGTATGTATTAACGCAGAATTTGGCATAACTGGATGGTTAAAGCACTAGAGAAAGAACTTTTATCAGAATATTTTTTGGAAAAACAGGATTTGATTGAAAATTTGGGACTGGTTGGCCGAAATCAAAAAAGCCCTCGCATTTCTGCAAGGGCCTAAATGATGGTGCCTCGACCCGGGATTGCAACGCGCGGCGCAGCCGCAGGGGCACGTTAGCGTGTGCCTGTGTTTTTCAATCGCCGAGATCAAAAAAGCCCTGCATTTTCATGCAGGGCTTTCTGAATAATGGTGCCTCGACCCGGGATTGTAACGCGCGGCGCAGCCGCAGGGGCACGTTAGCGTGTGCCTGTGTTTTTCAATCGCCGAAATCAAAAAAGCCCTCGCATTTCTGCAAGGGCTTAAATAATGGTGCCTCGACCCGGGATCGAACCAGGGACACGCGGATTTTCAATGCAAATAACCACTCTAAAGCATTGAAAATATGCAACTTTTAATTTCTTTGCAAATTCTTTGCAAAGAGAGCTCTTTTCTGTTTTACTGGCGCTATGGCAAAACAGACTGAAAGACACGACATAAACGACGAGCTGTATATCTTTAAACAAGATAACAGTGAGCGCTGGTATGCGCGATTTATACTAACCAATCACAAAAAATGGCTCTGTAAATCAACTAAGAAGAAAGATAAAGACGAAGCTATCGCCATGGCACATCGAATCTTCTTAGACCACCAAATTAGACACGAAAATAACACACTAGTCCAAAGTAAGCGATTCAAAGACGTAGCTGACCGCGTCATCGAAAAGCTTGAAGAGCAACTAGAACACGGGGGCGGTAAACGCACCTATAAAGACTATATTCGAGCGTTAGAAAACTACCACATCCCCTACTTTTCGCGTACGTTTATCACCTCAATTGACCAAGAAGAAATATCTAAGTTTGATGAGTGGCGTAAGGGACGAATGAAGAAGTCTCCAGCCTCCTCTACATTATTAACTCACAATGCTGCTCTTCAGCTCGTTTTTAAAGAAGCTATTGAGCAAAAATGGATGATCGCCGCTCAAGTACCTGTTCTTTCTTCGAAAGGTGGAACAGGCACACGTCGTGCGGCTTTTTCTGAAGAAGAGTATGATGTTATCCTCAACGAAATATATGAAGGTGAGCAAAACGCTCATAGTGAAAAGACCCGTCAAATTCGTGAGTTACTATACGATTACTGTGAAATAGCAGTTAATACCGGAATTAGGCCCGGCACGGAGATGGAACACCTAACTTGGAAAGATATCGAGATTAAAACTCAAGGTTCAAAAGCTCAATTTTTCATCAATGTCTCTAAGGGTAAAACAACAAAATATACGGGACCGCGTAAAGTAGTTTGCAAACGTGATGTGATAGGAGCCCTAACGAACCTACGAGAACGCTTTCCATTGCGCACACCCAATCAAAAGCTATTTTTGCTAGCAAGTGGCGAGCCCACAAGGCAATTAGGTAAGGCATTTGAGAAAGCTCTTCAAAGTTCCGGATTAAAAGAGTCACCCAGAGGACCTCGAACGCTGTACTCTCTCCGACACACTTACATTACGTGGCAGCTTCTCAACGGAACCAGCATAGACGTAATTACGCGTCAATGTGGAACCAGTACAGAAATGATCGAGCAGCATTACAGTCATGTAAAACCCGAGATGTTTGCAGATGCATTATCTGGAGTTACTTTTGATAAAGAAGAACCAAAAGCATTGTCTAAGAAAACCTTACATAGACGCGCAAAGACCGCAGAGCGCGATGAAAAACGCTTCAAGGAATGGGTAGAAGAGTATAAAAGGCGTGGGTGTATTTAGTCCACCATATAGGAGATAAGGTTACTTTTTTGTCGTTTAACGGTGGCTTCTTCGGTTGCTTTTAAAAATAAAGAATAGTTATTGAAGATATGTAAATTTAATCAATGCGCTCTAAAACCAAACGAAAATCATAACTCAGTAAAAAATTCAATTACTAGTATTGATTCATAATCTTCGAAAGTCTGCAGGAAGAACCTCAAAACCCGCAAAAATGTCCGTAAGAGAAGTAAATAGCACAGCGCAGCTCGTATGTTCATCTGTTTGAACTCAAGCTGTAACTGCTTTTGGAAACTAGAGTTATCAGGGATGAAGGAATTACCGAAGTTGTGCGTATGCTCCTATAGTAATCCCAAATATATCTGCATAAGCGACTCGAATAAAAGCGCCAAGATCATAGCCCAGATTTAAATCAGTTTTGAGATAATAAAGTCAGCTTTCAACCGTGCTTTTGGTTCTGAAACGTTTGCTAAGCTATACCCTCAAACTTCTTTAAGAGAGAAGCAAAGAGTGCTCTATTGTTCGCTTTTTAGTATCTAAAAAGACAATAATTTGCGAAACATTGTTTCATTAAAAACTAGTCCTGACGGGTGAGGTTTACATCTTCTCAGGTTACAGTTTTTACATTACATATGCTTGAACACTTTCGATGCTGAACAGCTTATTAGTAGAAACCCTGTAGCCGATTCAACTCCTGCTATCATTCGTAGATGTCCGTCCGGCTCGATACTTCCAAGACCCAATGTAGTAATCGTAGTTAGTGAAAAGTAAAAAATATCCATGGAAGTGGCAGGTTGCTTAAAATCGCCGAGCTCGAAATAAAGTCCAATTTCATACGCCAGAGTAAAAATGACTGCTAGTAAAAGTTGGCTCGAAATGGCAATAACGACTACCGACAGTGTTTTTATCCAAGCTCCCTTCAATCTCTCGCTGATATTGTCCGCGACTACTGAAATATTAAAAAGATGCAGCCCTACGCAGCTCAACAGCGCAGCTAAAACTATTAATATAGACAAAAACATAATATTTCCTTGTTGGTACAAAACTTGACTAGTTAAGATTGATTGGTTTGTAACCTCTCTCAAGCTTTCTTTTGTTAGAAAGATCTACAAATATTAACTATTTCTTAAGTAAGGATTACATATGAAATACTCTAAGTTCGCTGCAATGATAATAACTTCAACTGTAGCGATGTTTTTAATGATGTACTTAAATACCTACGCTATCTCGCATGTCTGGTTCAGTGAGACAAGGACTTATATGGCACTCTATATGGGGGCAGGCATGGCGATTATAATGTTAGCTTTCATGTTAGGTATGTATAGCAACAAGAAACTCAATACAGCCATTTTTATAATAGCGGCACTTACTTTCGCCTTGTGTATCTATCTTGTTCGTTCACAAAGTACCATTTCAGATACCGCTTACACGAAAGCAATGATTCCTCATCACTCTATAGCTATTTTGACTAGTGAGCGTTCTAACCTTGAAGACGTTCGCGTACGAGAATTAGCAAACGGCATTATTAAAGCTCAGCGAAAGGAAATAAAGGAGATGGAGTGGTTGATAGAGGATATAAATAAGAATGGCAAGGCAACAACTCAGGAACAGGCCGAACAGCGTCCAATTCCTCAATTTGAAGGTAAATTGAATAAAGGAAAGGAAAATGAGTAAGAAAGCTATCCTATATAGAATGGTTACTAAAGAGCACATTTGCCCTTACGGTTTAAGGTCAAAAGACTTACTAGAGCGAGAAGGCTATTTAGTAGAAGACAATCATCTTACTTCACGTAATGACACCGATGATTTCAAGCAAAAGCATGGTGTAGAAACGACGCCTCAAACCTTCATCGAAGAAAAGCGAATTGGTGGATATGATGAGCTTCGTAAATACTTCGGGAAAGGAGAAGCGGGGCAGAACGGAACTACTTATGCACCTGTTATTGCGATTTTTTCTGTGGCAGCTCTGCTATCGTTAGCATTCCAGTTTTTTGTTTCTGAAGACTTCATCTCTATAAGAACACTGGTTCTCTTTATTGCTTTCTCAATGACACTACTTGCAGTTCAAAAATTGAAGGATTTGTATAGTTTTACAAATTCGTTCATAACCTACGATTTGTTGGCAATGAGGTGGCTTCGATATGGTTACATCTACCCATTTCTTGAAGCCTACGCGGGGATAGGAATGGTAGCTCAACTGCCTGCCATAGCTGTTGCGCCATTTTCACTATTTATAGGAACCGTTGGGGCAATTTCTGTCTTTAAAGCAGTATATGTGGATAAACGGGAGCTCAAATGTGCTTGTGTCGGTGGGGACAGTAACGTGCCGTTAGGTTTTGTTTCACTATCAGAAAACATTTTTATGATAGCAGGCGCATTACTCATGTTATCTTTTTAGTTACAAGAGTTGCTTATCGACTAAACTTAATAAAAGTAACTCTATCAGCTTTTAAGATTGAAAAGACTGCTTGTTTAACTACATAGGAAGTTGTTTATCTTAGTTACAAGCAAATGTCATTGATTAAAGTGTCCTTAAGACTTATCTTTTCTAAGGGAATAACGTCGCGTAAAGGTTGAGAGCAAATACAAAGTTATGAGATCTATTATTTTCACACTATGCATTGGATATTTATTGGTACTGTTTACCGTGCCAGTTGATGCGTGTGAAATGAAAATGGATGAACATAGCTCATTAACTAAGGTTTCTCACAAATTCGCAGACGCTCATGAGGAGAAACGTAGCAGTTCACCTAGTTCTAAGCATCAAAGCGCTCACACTGATGGACACCCCTCGCATTCGGGTAAATCAGGTTGCTGCAATGATGGATGTATGTGTATAGCTACCAATTGCTACCACTTTGCAAGTCTTTTTTATGTTCCCATTCGTCAATTTGAAACAACTTTTGCTGAGCAGTATGACATTATCGCTCTAGCTGTTCCCCCCAAAATTTTCACTCCACCTTTTCGTCCCCCGATAGCCTAAGGTACTGACTTAGTTAGTAATACTTTTTAAATGGATGAAATTCCTTCGTCCAGTTAGTATCAATTCAAAGGCTAAAAACTATGAAAAATTCTATCGACAACGGTCGCAGAAGATTTGTGCTCGCTGCCCTGACCTCAAGCGCTGCGGCTGCGTTAACCAACGTTAGTCCTCTATGGGCAGCACCTGTTGGTCGCCATTTTAAAGATCAAGTTTTGACAGGTGATATTAAAAATCTCAATGTGTCAAAAGCGCAATTGCCAATAGGCTCAAATATGGGCTCACCTATAACGATCAATGGTCAAATGCCGGGCCCGTTGATTAGATTGAAAGAAGGACAGAGAGCGCACCTCAATGTAACTAACCACCTAAACCAAGATACTTCAATACACTGGCACGGGATTATTTTACCACCAGATATGGATGGCGTTCCGGGAGTTTCCTTTGCCGGAATAAAACCTGGCGAAACATTTAAATATGCATTCGATGTCGAGCAAAACGGCACCTACTGGTACCACAGTCATTCAGGCCTCCAGGAACAGTTGGGCCATTTAGGACCTCTTGTGATCGACCCCGCAGATGGGGACATTGGGGCTGATAGGGAACATACAATTATTTTAAGCGATTGGACGTTTTCAGACCCCCATGACGTTATGCGAAAACTGAAGGTAGCGGAAGGTTATTACAATTATCAAAAGCGAACTATTTTCGACACGTTAGAAGACGTAAAGAAAAAAGGGTTTGCCGATACATGGGAAGAGCGTGCTATGTGGGGTGCAATGCGTATGAGCCCTCGCGATATAGCTGACGTTACAGGCAGTACATATACATACTTAATGAATGGCCGGACACCACAGGACAACTGGCAGGCCCTGTTTAAAGTAGGCGAAAAAATCCGGTTGAGGATTATAAATGGTTCTGCGATGACTTATTTCGACTTTCGCATCCCAGGGCTTGAAATGACGGTTGTAGCTGCAGATGGTCAGCCTGTTAAACCAGTAAATGTGGATGAATTTCGAATTGCAGTAGCGGAAACTTATGACGTAATCGTTCAGCCAAAAGAGCGAAAAGCTTTTACCTTTTTTGCGGAAAGTTTTGATAGAAGTGGATATGCGCGTGGCACCCTAACCCCGTCAATTGGCCTTACTGCAGAGGTTCCCCCACAGCGAGTTATCACAGAGCGTGGCATGGCGGCGATGGGGATGGACATGTCTGGTATGAAAGGCATGAATATGGATAAGTCCAAGGTCGACAGCTCGGGCATGGCTGCTCCAAAAGGTGAAATGAAAGGAATGGGGCAGCATAGCGCCCATACAATGCATGGCACCCAAATGGAAGGAGAAATGACCCCCTCCAAAAAGCTCCCAGTAGAAAGCATAGACATTGTCCACAGCGAAGACGGGCACGGCGCTGGTGCAGCGATGATTGCTAAAAATCCAAGCTCTAGGTTGGATGAACCTGGGATCGGTTTGGAAGACAGCCCACATCGTGTCCTTGTTTATACAGATTTAGTCGGTGAAAGTCCTTGGCCTGACGAAAGAGAGCCGGAACGTCAAATTGAGCTTCACTTAACGGGCAATATGGAAAGGTACATGTGGTCGTTCGATGGCAAAAAGTTTAGTGAAGTAGACGGATATGTACGTTTCAATTATGGCGAGAGACTACGTCTGATCTTGGTTAATGACACTATGATGGATCACCCTATTCATTTACATGGTATGTGGATGGAACTTGAAAACGGCCAATATCCAAGACCTCGTAAACACACGATCAGCCTCAAGCCTGGAGAGAAGGTCTCGTTACAAATCAGCGCAGATGCCCCCGGTGAGTGGGCGTTTCATTGTCACCTGCTATACCACATGGAAGCAGGTATGTTTCGTGTTGTACAGGTCGCATAGGAGATTAAAATGAAACAGATATTAATAGCAGGCCTAATAACATTAACTTTGAGCGTTGACAATGCTTTGGCTCAATCAAGAGATGACTGGCCATCTCCTATTCCTAATGAATATTTTGGCCAAGTTCTATTTGACCGGCTTGAATATACTCGCACTGATGAGCAGCAAAATATAGCGGTCTGGGACATGCAGGCGTGGTATGGCGGAGATTACCATCGTCTTGTTTTTAAAAGCGAAGGCGAAAATACACAAAACGATGGAATGCCTACTGATCTGGAACGAGCAGAACTGTTGTACGGTTATCTCGTTTCTTCTTTTTGGTCTATACAATTTGGTGTGGGCACAAAGGGAGAGCTGTCATCCGATGCGGATATGGAAAACTATGCGGTGGTCAGTTATCAAGGTCTAGCGCCTTACTGGTTTGAAATGGAAAATTCACTGCGTATTAACGAAGACGGTGACATGCAGTTCATCAATGAAACCGAATATGACTGGCAACTAAGTCAAGTTTCCTATCTGCAACCGCGACTGGAAGTTGTTGCCAACCTCACCGATTCTGAAAAGTATGACCGTCAAAGCGGGTTGAGTAATATTCGTATTGGTTTGCGATATCGGCATGAAATAGTGAGGGAGGTAGCACCTTATGTCGGTGTTTATTACAGCAAAGCTTTGGGAAATACAGCTGATGCATTAAAGGCTGAAGGCAAGTCAACCAGTGAAACTGGTGTAGTGTTAGGTGCAAGGATTTGGTTTTAAACGCCCTACGCTAAAAATGAAATAACTGGTATGCCATTGCCAGTTATTTCTTTCTACACGTCTTCGAATTTGTTTTGTAATGGGCCTGTGTCCTTATATTTGCTGCAGGTTGCTTTTGTTGTTACTCAGGCTCACATGACATAAAGGAGTAACCAATATGAATGAACACGAGCATTCAAACAGGAAAGATTCGTTAAGCCTCTGGGGCGCGGTATCGATGGGAACTGGTGTAATGATAGGTGCTGGTATATTTGCTTTAACCGGGCAAATAGCAGAGCTGGCAGGCACATGGTTTCCTTTTGCGTTTTTAGTTGCAGCGATAATTGCAGGGTTTAGCTCATACAGTTACATCAAAATGGCACAGAAATACCCCTCTGCAGGTGGTATCGCCATGTTTCTGAAAAAAGCCTATGGTAGAGGTCTGCTGACTGGTGCCTGTGCATTGCTAATGTTTTTTTCCATGGTTATCAATGAAAGTTTGGTAGCCCGCACTTTTGGCACTTATGTCCTACAATTGTTTGACTCTCAGGGCGCTGAGTGGCTTATACCAGCGCTTGGCGTGAGTCTTCTTATTGTGGCATTCATTGTTAATATTTTGAGTAATCAATTCATACAGACCCTCTCATTTATTATGGCTTTTATCAAAATAGCAGGACTTGCAGTTTTGGCAATTGGTGGGCTGTGGGCAACCGGTTTGTCGTTTGAGAGCGTTTCAGCTCAACCGCAAGATACCAGCGCAACCGGTTTTCTCGGAGCCGTGGCACTTGGTATTTTGGGATACAAAGGATTCACTACAATCACAAACAGCGGAGGCGAGCTCAAACAACCAGAAAAAAATGTAGGAAGGGCCATAGTCATTTCTATATCCATTTGTGTGGTACTTTATGTTTTTGTCGCAGTTGCAGTAGGAGCAAATTTATCAATTGGCGAAATAATACAGGCAAAAGATTATTCGCTTGCTGAAGCATCTCGACCCGCATTCGGCCAGTATGGTGCTTGGTTTACTATAGCTTTCGCGATTATTGCCACGTCTTCCGGTGTCGTTGCCAGCATCTTCGCTGTTTCAAGAATGCTATCGATGCTTACATCAATGCAACTTGTGCCTCACCGTCATTTTTCATTACCGGGAGATATAAGAAGACATTCCTTAATTTATACGTTAGTCATCGCAATATTTCTTACCATATTCTTCGATTTGAGCCGCATAGCCTCAATCGGTGTAGTTTTTTATATCGTAATGGATATCTTCATCCACTGGGGAGTGTTCAAGCATTTACGAGATGATGTGCAAGCTAAAGCTTGGGTACTAGTCAGTGCAATTATTCTCGATATCATTGTTCTTCTATCTTTTATGTGGGTGAAAGCAAAATCAGATATCTTCATTGTTGGGATTTCTGTGGCTGGACTTCTTATCGTATTCGCGGCTGAGAAATGGTTTCTAAAGCTCCATGCGTATGATGATGATGATAAAAATTATAACTGATGCAAATCATTGAAGCTGTTCATGAACTACATCGACGGAGTAAGACAATATTCAGCGTAGGCAGAGTAGCAGCCTAAAAGGTAAGCGCAGTTGTTATGAATAGGAAAGGAATTAACCGGCATTAGCGTGCCGGTTATTTTTACTCGTGGCACACTTTAACCGCTTTTTTGCTGCTTCAGTGTATTCATTATTTCAGCAAACTCCTGTCCTTTTGACTCAGGTGGCTGGCTACAACCCTGCTTCTCTGTATTGGTTTGACTGGGTAGTTGCATGGCTTGCTGTAAGGCTAATTCTGAATTATTGGTTATCATAATATCTCACCGTTAGTTTAAATTTATGTGGCAGTAGATATCAGCAAATATCGTACCTGTGCTAAAAGGACAAATACTGACTATTTATTTAGCCCTCACTACTACAACTGCCTATTGTAAATACTGGCAATAAGCCAACCCAGTACACCTGCGAACAAAGCCCATAAAGCTCCGCCTATCACTACACCCAATAAAGGCACGTTCCATATCATCCCTTGCCAGTCTGAAAACATTATATTACCAGCCATGGGTGACATCATGTCGGGCATTGTAATAATGAACAAAGAACTAACAACTAACAACACTCTCGAAGCTGAACGATGCGGCGCACGCGAACGCAAATACATTTTCTCGAATTTTCATCTTACGCCTCCTTAAAGTCAGCATCATAATGTAACGACATCGCTCAGCATTGTTGTTGAGTGAGAACGTAGAGCACAATAAGGTTATGTACGCTTCCTGTGAGCGCCCTGCGGCAAGTGGTGGCAACTCCACGGTTTGTGCGTCGCATTGTCTTTTATATTTTGATCTACAAACTGGTAATAACCTTCTTTTGTGTGTGTCCACCAGTCATTGTGAAGATCTGCGCCGTGTTTTCGAATGATCGCTTCAATACCGTCTAAATCGATATGTGTCGCATCATATGCCAGGTGAATAGCCCCTTCTTTGATGTTGTAGCTCACCTCATCAATGCCAAAGAGCTTGTCAATCTCTTCAATTAGGGGCTCGCAATTTGCCTCATAGACATTGCTGAGCCGTAAATTCCGAACGACTAAATTTGCTTCTCTGACACCGACTCTGTGGTCTAAATCACTCATATCTTTCTCCTCGGGTGTTAATTTGAATGTTTCTGAGATTCGGGTGAATGGCTTCCATCCATTTTCGACATCATTACTTCCATCATCTTAAGATGCCTTTCTGCCATATCAACTTGGTTTTGCATGGGTTGCCCTTCCATTTTTTCGTGCATTATATGCATCATTCCCATCATGGATTGCATGTGTTTTTTCATCATTTCACGCTGCTTGCTGGGATTCTTTTCTTCTTTGATAGCGTTAACTTCTTCCTTCATCGACTTTATTTTTGCATTCATCATATGCATATCTTGGCCACGCATAGGCATTCCCGTTTGAATCTCTGGCTTGTCTGAGCCCTTATGCTCATGCTCTTCCATTTGTTGAGCTTGCGATGTTGCAGCCATTACTAATGTGGTTGAAAAAATGATTGATTTAGTGAATTTTTTCATGGCTTTCACCTTTTAATTTAAAGTTGAGGTTTGGGATCCAGCCAGGTGTCGTGTTGATATAGCTCACATACTCATCGCCAAATTCAGCAATAGCCAGAGCTTCTTCACGCTTTGCCAGTTTCACATACACAACAACTAAAACTGGAAACATGACCAGTGTGGGAATGGTCGGCCATTGCAACAAAAAACCGAACATGATCAGTATGAAGGCTAAATATTGAGGGTGGCGACACCGCGCATACCATCCAGTCTTAGCTAAGTGATGGTTCTTCTGAGCGTGGTGCAGCACATTCCATGCTGAGGACAAGATAAAGAATCCTGCAACAATAAATACCATACTGGCGATATGAAATGGGTCCCAGTGGGCGTCGCCTTTAAAACCAAAGAAAGTATGCAACAGATGTCCGTTTTCGTGCGCAAAAAAGTTTACTTCCGGATAGGTTTCAGCAAGCCATCCTGACAAGAAATAAATAGTCAGTGGGAAGCCATACATTTCGGTAAACAGGGCTACAATAAACGCAGAAAATACCCCCAAACTTCGCCAGTCGGTGGAAGATTTTGGCTTTACAAAACTGAATGCAAAAAAGATAAAAATAGCTGAGTTCAGTATCACCATTGACCATAAGCCATAATCATATGTATCATTCATCTTGGTTGTCCTTTTTAAGTGACTCCTTTCGGCCTTCCTCCAACCCCTGAATGTATCCATCACGATAAGCCGCGTTGTTATCACTCAATTCCTGAAAACTTTTCTGCTTATTGTCACTGTCGCGAGAATGTTCGTGGGCGTGTCCGTGTTTACCGTGGCTACTGTGCATGAATATATGCATGAATGGGCACAGCAATAAAATCAAATAGGGAAGAAACTGAAGGACATGATGACCATGTTCGAAAATTAAAAAATAAGTAACGGCAGCGATCATCGCTAATGCTGCCCACCCTGTAGGTGTTGACCAAAATCTGGGGTGACTGTTTTTCATGACTCCTCCTATACCACCGTAAGAACACCGCGATACATCTGCATCTGGCAGTGAAAAGTATGTTCGCCCTGTGGGACGTTTTCGAGGTGAATTGGTGTTACCTCATTAAGCGTTAGCTGCTCACTGATATCTAATGAAGGAATTAGCAGTACTTCGGAACAGGGAGACTCATCTTTGCGCAAAAACTTCAACGTAACAGATTGGTTTGCGTTTACCTGAATAGACGCTGGTGAGTACACGCCATTTTTTACTTCTATGAGTATTTCGTTACTTTCAGTAACTGTCTGATCAGGCTTGTATAACCAAAACCACCAAATAATCAGTGCAATACCCGTAAGTCCCACAATATTAATTATCATCATAAGAAAACTCCTTAGTGGTCCTTTGCCTTGAATAGGCGAAGCCGGTTCGCATTTGATACCACTGTTAACGAAGAAAATGCCATGGCGGCTCCGGCGATAACTGGGCTTAGCAATACTCCGAAAAATGGATAGAGCACGCCCGCCGCAAAAGGTATACCTGCTACGTTGTAGATAAAGGCTCCAAACAAGTTTTGCTTAATGTTGCGCAAGGTGGCTTTACTAACCGCTATAGCATCGGCCAGACCATGCAACGAGCCGCGCATCAGGGTGATATCGGCGCTTTCAATGGCAACGTCCGTTCCTGTACCAATGGCAAAGCCAACATCAGCCGAGGCAAGAGCCGGAGCATCGTTAATTCCATCACCAGTCATACCCACTACTTCTCTCTGCTGCTGTAATTCATGTACTTTGTTGGCCTTATCTTCGGGCAATACTTCAGCAAAAAACTCGCTTATTGCCGCTTTCTTTGCCACTGCAGCAGCAGTTTCTTTGTTGTCCCCCGTTAACATGATGACCCGGATATCATTAGCCTGAAGACGCTTGATGGCAGAAACAGAGTCAGGTTTTATCGGGTCGGCAACCGCTATGATGGCAGCAAGTTGTCCATCTACAGCGAAATACATGGGAGTTTTGGCGTCTTTGGCCAGTGTTTGTGCTTTCTCTGAATAATTACCTATGCCCACCCCTTTTGAAGCCATAAGCTTGCTGTTACCAAACAATAAGGCCTTTCCTTCACAACGGCCTTCAACCCCCATACCGGTAATCGCATTAAACTCTTCGGTTTTCAGCAGCTCAATGCCCTGGTCGTGGGCACTTTCTACTATCGCCATTGCTAATGGGTGCTCTGAACCATTTTCCAGACTAGCTGCCAATTGCAGCACTGTCTTTTCATCACTGAAATTGGCTAAAATTATGTCAGTGACCTTGGGTGTACCTTCCGTAATCGTTCCGGTTTTATCCAGTATCATCACACTGATTTTTGATGCCGTTTGTAGCGCTTCGCCGTTGCGAATTAGCACGCCGGCTTCAGCAGCCTTTCCAACCCCCACCATAACTGACATCGGCGTGGCTAGGCCCAATGCACATGGACAAGCAATGATCAATACAGTGGTGGCCGAAACTATGGCAAATGCCAGTGCGGGCTCAGGCCCAAAGTTCAGCCATGCTAGCGCACTGAGCACAGATATAATCATGACCACAGGAACAAAGTAAGCGGATATCACGTCGGCCAAGCGCCCAATAGGCGGCTTTGAATTTTGTGCGCGTTTAACCATTGCAATGATTTGCGCCAGTGCCGTGTCTTTACCTACTCGAGTTGCTTTAAATAGAAACATTCCTGACTTGTTGAGAGTTCCAGCAACGACTTCATCGTCATGTGATTTTTCAACTGGCATCGGTTCCCCGGTTAGCATTGACTCGTCGATTGACGTATGGCCTTCAACAACCACACCATCAACAGGCACTTTTTCTCCAGGCCTGACTTTGATGACATCGTTAAAAAGCACTTGCTCGATAGCGACCTGGACCTCTTTATTGTCGCGAATAACCGTGGCTGTTTTCGCTTGTAATCCAATTAAACGTTTGATTGCTTCTGAGGTTTTTCCGCGGGCTTTTAGTTCTAAGGCAAGCCCCAGATCAATTAGACCAATGATCATAGCTGTAGCTTCAAAATAAACGTGCCTTGCCATTAACGGCACTGCTTCAGGTACCAACACTACCAACATCGAATAGAACCATGCTGTGCCTGTACCAAGTGCAATGAGTGTATCCATATTGGCAGAATGATTTTTAAAGCTCTTCCACGCACCGATGTAAAAATGCCGGCCGGAAAAGAACATTACACCCAGCGTCAGTAGGCCAACTGCTAGCCACAACAACCTCTCGACATTAGTCTCGACCGTCATTTCGTCGACAACAATGCTATAAGTCATTAGAGGGATACCTAGCGAAAGCGCAATGAAAGTATCTCGCATCAGCTTTTTGTAATAGGTCCTATCCGCTGCTTCTTTTTCATCGACTACATCAGTGTCAGGCTTATCTTCGAAAGGCTTTGCGTTGTAACCAACGGACTCTACTGCTTGAACCAATAATTGAGAATCCGCTGTACCCGATACAAGTACTGTTCTGTCTGCAAAGTTCATTTCGGCATTCTGCACTCCCGGCGTCTGCTTCAAGGCAGCTTCTATTTTTCCAACGCAACTGGCACATCCGGCGCCTTCTATCACTAATTGTCGCTGTGTTACTTCTGCACTCATAGTGCTCTCCTTTTTTCCTATTTTTAGAAGACTTGTTTTTTGACGGACAACAATTTTTCTGAAGAAACACCTGCATTAAGTTCTGTCATTTATGTTTTCCTCCAGGACGGTGTGTTCAAACTCTTCTATTAAATGACAGACCACGTGTGAGGATGGGGCTTTGTCACCCATTGCTCCCCATTTCCTTACTGCCAGCATCATATTTTGCCTGAGTAACAACATTGCCTTAAATTGTCTTTCTGTTTCTGCTAGCCTTCTTGCAATTAAGGTTCTAACTAGGGGACAAGCGGTCTTTCCATTATCTGCTTCTCTGAGAATTTGCTTGATATCTTCAACTGAAAAACCTAAATGCCTTGCACTTAATATAAACCGCAACCTGGAAGCATCTTTCGTTGAATAGAATTTATAACCATTGTCAGATTTTGCCGGCGTTATTAACTGCAAGCGCGTGTAATAGCGAACAGTATCTGGCGTTGTAGCCAAGGCGCTTGCGATCTCTCTTACTTTCATAGTTGTTCCGATGTCTTTAACCTAAAATTTTACTTATACCTAAAGGCTAAACCTGTTTGTGGGACGCGAGTCAATAGGCATGTAACTCGTGAAACTTTCGGTTCTAAGATGTAATGCGTTTGTAAGTGAGGCGGATAATACTTGCTGTTCGTTTACTGATAGCAAACAGTGTCTTAATGTATATTAATTAAGCAGTTGATCGTCTAAGACATTCTTTGATTGCAATTGATTAGTAAAGAAAACTTAGAGAAAAGCCTCACTGAGTTTATGTGTAGCTCTTAATCGGAGGGTGGAAGGGAGGAGAGTGTATACCAATTAAAGGGGTAATATTTATATCTGAAAATGAGCTTTGCTTAATGTTTTCACTTATCAGAATTTCAATATTTGAAAGTATACAAAATTGGGTTAAAGAAGTTGCACAGTAAGCACCTATACAGCACGCGCATATCGATTGATCATTTCCTTCGCAGTGCTGTACATCCTGGTTCTTTTCTGAATGAAGTGTGTGATTATTTAAAGTAGTATGTTCTACGCTTGATAAGGAATCATTTGAGGACATATGAGATTCTGATGTGTCGTGACCATCACATTTAATTGGGTTCGTCATAGCAAAGCCGTGCTGTGAAAGCAGCGCAGCTATTAGTACTAATTTAAACCACTTATAAATGCCTGACACAAATAAACTCCATCAGTGAGTAAGGGAATAGTAGCGGTATTCCGTTATTCTTACTTTGACGTAGATCAACACAACACAAAAAAGTGCTTAGCACCTTTAAACATTAAAGCCGTAATCAACTAGTTTAGTACTCTTGATTCATATAGCCTTAAACTACGCTTAGAAAGTACAACATAGCCATCATTTATAGCAATGCTTTTA
>NZ_JAKRFB010000043.1:0-37319 GCF_022348315.1 Alteromonas sp. MmMcT2-5
ATTACGCTAAATAACTATGTACATGAGCCGTATACGAGGCCCGTATGTACGGTTCTGTGAGAGGGATGAGGCGGTGACGCCTCACCCTACTCGATGTGCCTGTAGCTTACGGACAGTGACTGAAATAATGAATTATGTGCATGTTGGAACGCTGAGGGCTGAGCTCGGCAGCTATTTGATTTCATCACACTTTTCACATTAATTTTGAAAGGTGTCAATGCAATATAGGATGGGAACAAGCAAGAAAAAAGGCGCTTGAAAGCGCCTTAGTCGTAACCCTTAGTCGTAACTTAATTGGGTTCTAAACAAACATTTGCTTGAAAGCAGCCCATTGTTCATTGAACTGCTCAGTTGGCTTACGCGTAAATCCACTACGGATAAAGCCATTAATACGGCCATCGGTGTAGCAAATCATCATGTTGGCGATAATCGCTTCATCTGCAGAAAGGGTTTTACCTTCCCGTAGCTTGCGCTCTCTTAGCACTTGTTTAAGCTGCGTTTCTAAACGCTCGAAAAGCTTTGCTATGCGCGCGCGCAACCGGTCTTGTTCACCCATTAACGCATCACCATTTAATATTCGAGTAATACCCGGGTTCTTCTCAGCAAAGCCCAAAATAAGATGAAGAATAAGCTGACAACGCGTAAGCGAGTCTTTCTCTTCATTCACAATCTTATTGATGCGCGTGAAAAGTGTTTCTTCAATAAACTCGATAAGCCCTTCAAACATTCGTGCTTTACTTGGAAAGTGACGGTAAAGTGCCGCTTCAGACACTCCCACTTTTTCCGCTAATTTAGCAGTAGTGATACGTTGACCTGGGCTGGTTTCTAACATTCCAGCAAGTGCTTGCAGAATTTGAGCTCTGCGATTTGTTTTTTTGACAGCAGGCATGACGAAAGTATTTCCTCCGCTACCGAGTTATAGCAACTCGGGCTCCATGTTAAGTTGGCTTACACCAAAGCGTTTATATTTATCGTTTTTATTATCGACACTTAATAAGCATCTGTTAGTTTTTATTGTTTAAAGCATAGCGCTCTGCAATAAGTGCAAGCAATTGACCCGCTAACTCGCTTTTACTAGTTGCAGGTAAACGTTTATCACCATCTTGCCATATAACGTGCAGTGCATTTTTATCGCTATTAAACCCCAAACCTTCGGCAGTAATATCGTTAGCCGCAATCATGTCTAGCTTCTTTTTGGCTAGCTTTGAACGCGCATAATCTTCCACATTTT
This sequence comes from Alteromonas sp. MmMcT2-5, assembly GCF_022348315.1. Classification (NCBI taxonomy): domain Bacteria; kingdom Pseudomonadati; phylum Pseudomonadota; class Gammaproteobacteria; order Alteromonadales; family Alteromonadaceae; genus Alteromonas; species Alteromonas sp. MmMcT2-5. Next base: position 1,232 of record NZ_JAKRFB010000043.1, read on the forward strand.
GGCTTTCGGCTGCAAAGCCCACACAAAATGGTCTGTCTTGGCTGGTGGATATAGTTGCTAGAATATCAGGGTTTTTAACAAAAGTAAGTGTTAACTCATCACCGGTTTTCTTAATTTTATTGTCGGCAACGCACACGGCCTTGTAATCTGCTACAGCAGCCGTACTAATAAATATATCTGTGGAGGCTTTAAGCGTTTGACAAGTATTAAGCATTTCCTCTGCGGTAGTGACATTAATACGGTCACAGCGTTCGGGCGTTTCAAGCGACACAGGACCTGCCACTAAGGTTACATTTGCCCCCGCGAGTGCTGCTGCCTGAGCGATGGCAAACCCCATCTTTCCTGAGCTGTGATTTGAAATATATCGTACAGGGTCCAAAGGCTCTCTGGTTGGTCCCGCTGTTATCGTAATATTCTTTCCCGATAACGCCTTTAGCGACGAAGAAAGGGATAAAGCGTCTCTCTCTGCGTCATTTATTACATTGGCAATATCAACAGGCTCAACCATTCGACCTGAACCCACATCGCCACAGGCTTGTTCACCACTTGCCGGGCCAATAAAGGTTACGCCGTGCTCTTTTAAAATATCGATGTTGCGCTTTGTTGCTACCGCTTTCCACATTTGTTGATTCATGGCAGGAGCAATAAAGAGTTTCGCTGTTGTTGCAAGGTACAGTGTAGTCAGCAAGTCATCTGCCATACCGTGAGCAAGCTTAGCAATGGTGTTTGCGGTTGCGGGGGCAACAAGTAAGATATCAGCCCACTTTGCCAATTCAATATGCCCCATTGCGGCTTCAGCAGCAGGATCAAGCAGCTGACGATGCACTGGATTTCCTGACACAGCCTGAAGTGATAATGAACTAACGAATTCTGCGGCAGAGTCTGTTAGAACCACACGCACGTTTGCGCCTAACGCAGTAAGCTTGCGCACAAGATCAGGTGCTTTATAAGCGGCAATCCCGCCAGTAACACCTAGCAAAATATTTTTGTTAGCAATAGACATAGAAGAACACAAAATCTCGAAATTAGCGTTAGCCTACCATGGTGACAAAAAATCGGATAGCTGAACGAAAGTAGGTCTTGTTTCAACTGTGGCAGATAAGCAGTGCCTACAGGTGTCAAAAGTCAATGATAAACCCGCCTTTTATACAGTCGTTTCTTTGTCACCATTCATCTATAAACAACCTTTTATAGAATAGTCGGGCTAGATGAATGTCGATAAAAGTATGGCCAAAGAATGAAAGGCCAAGAGAAAAACTATTGCAGCATGGGGCTGAAAGCTTAAGTGATGCTGAACTCATCGCTGTCTTGCTGGGAAAAGGTGTGAAAGGAAAAAGCGCTGTGTCTGTGGCACATGAACTTCTCAACGAGCTAGGCTGCTTACGGGGTGTGGTAACAGCAACGAAAGAACGGTTTGCCAAAATAACGGGAGTTGGACCGTGCAAGTATGCGCAGTTTCAGGCGGGCTTTGAAATATTTAAACGCAATTTGGAAATAAAGCTGAAGCGTCAGGACGTTTTTAATAATGTAGATGATACTAAACGTTATCTACAGGCAAAGCTAAGAGACTGTGAACGTGAGAAGTTCGCGCTTTTAATGCTTGATAGCCAACATCAGCTTATTGCTTTTCGTACTATGTTTAACGGTACGATAAACAGTGCAGCGGTCTATCCAAGAGAATTGATCAAACAAGTAATGATCGATAATGCAGCCGCGATCATTTTGGTTCATAATCATCCTTCAGGCGTTGCTGAGCCTAGTCATGCGGATATAAGATTAACCGCAGAGATCAAAAGCGCAATGGCGTCGATCGATGTGCCAGTTTTAGATCATTTTGTGGTTGGTGATAAAGAAACTGTTTCATTCGCACAGCGAGGCTTGTTAAGATAAGAAATCTAAGTCATTTGTCGATTATAATCTAGTCAAATGGTTGAAAATGATTTAGCATAGGATTTAGTGGGTTATTTTATTAAAGGACTGTTATGAAGAAGTCAATCATTGCATTATTTGCAGCTGCAACTATGGTTGCAGGCGTTAACGCACAAGACGGTGAAGGTGGTAGTGGTACTACTGGCATCGGCGGCGTAAGCGGCGGTGTGATCGCGTCTGGTGTTGTTGTTGCGGGTATCGTTGCGGGTGTTGTAAACAACAACTCTGCTGATGCACCAGGAAATGGCGGCACTACTCCAGGTCAACCTACTTGTGAAGGTGACGACCAAATCGTTGATGGTGTGTGCGTAGGTACAACCGAAACTGTTACTGTAACTACCTCTGGTTCTGTAACAAAAACCATCACCGTACCTGTTACATTTACTTACGCACCGACCGTACAGTAAATTTAAGAGTATTCGAAAAAGCCGCTTTTTTTAGCGGCTTTTTTTATTTTTATAGCAAAGTTCATTTGTTTTTAGTTTTTGTCGGCGCATTTTAATGAAACTACACACTTTATTTGCCCTTTCGGGTGTTGTTTGCCTTTTTCTTTCCGGATGTTCCACCACGTCACTAGCGTATTACAACACGCTGAAGCTCGCGCTAAAAGATAGAACAGTTAGTTATACCGTTGAAGAGATTGCTGCTAGTAAAGCTGATCTTATGCAAATTAAAGCGGGCGGAAGAGATGCAGCCTCGCTTGCCCTTGCGTATATCGATGGTGAAAAGTACCGGTGGGTATCTGGTGATAAAGTCATCTTCACCATGCACCACGGTATTATCGTTAAAACTGAAGGTTTGGATCACGACCTATACTACACGGGAAATCTTCAGCACAACCCGCTTGCCACCAACAATGTTCTGCCATTCAATTGGAAACGCAAAGTTGATATTGCTTCCATCGGTTACGGTGTGCCGGTTGACTCTTCTTGGCGAATAGAAGGGGAAGAAACTCGCGAATATTTAGGTTTTTCTGTTCCGGTAATTAAGGTTATCGAAACCGTAGAATTTTCTGAATACACGCCATTTATCGACGTAGGGTTGTCGTGGGAAAACACGTATTTCTTGCACAAATACTCGAAGGAACTTCTGGCCTCAAAGCAGCAGTTCAGCCCTGAAGGAGACGTTTACGATATGGTTTATTTAAGCCGAGTAGTACGTGAGATGAAGACACAAGGAGCAACGCAATAATGAAGTATATCTATACGCTTTTTATTGCCCTAGGCCTTACTGCAGCTACCAAGTTATATGCAAATGATAACCTTGTTAGTGTCATGATAAACAAGCAAACCTATCAGTTCGACAGGCCAATACGACTATCAAGCGTACTGTCCATTGTCGCTGATAATGGTGATTGGTACTGGCCTTCAGCTTCAGCCTTTGATTTAGCTAATCCTAAAGCTGAAGAAGAGAAAGAGATAGCGCTATCTCAAATTAGCGGACTGCTCAATCAATTTGATGCCGATTCTGAAACACATAAAGCCCTTCAAAATCTCTATGATCAGGTAAGCTCATGGACGGTGTCTACACGCATAGACATGCCAATTTCCTACAATCGAGCAAGGTTGTTTTTTGAAGACAACCCTATGTTTCAGCCAGGTAAATACTGGATTCGACTAAATGGAAGACCTGACGTTGTGCATTTCTCTGGCGCTGTTGTAAAGCCTGGTGCGTACAAGCATCAAAGCGATACGTCGGTTTATACGGCTGTTCACACGGTGAAAAAAGCGGTTGATGCCGACAGAAGTCATGTCTACGTAATTGATCCAATGGGAAATATTGAAGAAAAGGGTATTGCTTATTGGAATTTAGATTTTGGGCAGCTTATGCCGGGCAGCCAAGTCTATGTTCCTATCTCATCAGAACTCTTTAGCAATAAACTTAAGCAATTAAATGAGCGCGTAGCCGCTTTAGCAGTACATAGGGTTTTACCTCAATGAGTGCGCCACTACTTTCTAAGAAAAAAACACTCGCGCTTGTAATTGGCAGCGCGCTTTCTTCTACCGCTTTTGCTGATACTCAAGTTCGCGTTACTCCTTCGCAGATGGTGCAGGGCGGAAATGGTCTTATTCAAACACCAACGGCTCGTATGCGAGACGAAGGTGGAATGGCCATTAACTATACCGACAACGGCGAATATCGCTTCTGGTCTGTTAACATTCAGCTTTATGATTGGATGGAAGCAACTGCCCGTTATACTGACGTGCGCACAAGACTTTACAGTCAAGTTGAATCATTCAGTGGTGATCAAACGCTGAAAGATAAAGGCTTAGACGTTAAATTCAGATTATGGAAAGAAAGCTACTATTTGCCAGATATCAGTATCGGCTTCAGAGACTTTGGTGGAACAGGCTTTTTTGAAAGTGAATACGTCAACGCCAGTAAATCTATCGGTCCATTCGACTTTCACCTTGGCTTAGGCTGGGGATATCTCGGTACAGCCGATGACATCAGCAACCCGTTTTGCGAGCTTAAAGACAGCTTCTGTGAACGCCCAGGGGGCTTCTCTGGCCGCGGTGGTAAGGTAGACTACGACCAGTTTTTCAAAGGAACAACCGCATTTTTCGGTGGTGTGGAATACCAGACACCATGGGAGCCGCTAACGCTAAAGCTTGAGTTCGAAGGGAATGATTATTCTCGTGACAGAGCTGGACAGCTAGAGCAAGATTCTCGTTGGAATGTTGGTGCAGTGTATCGTTATAAAGACTTCGATTTCACGTTGAACTATCAACGAGGTAATACCGTTGGTTTCGGCGTTACTTATCGCTTTAATATGAATACGGCTTCGCAAATAAAGTTCGATGAACCACCTAAGAACCTGATGGGTAGAAAGGTGCCACAAGACGTGAAAGATGTTGATAAATCCCGTCTTTACAATGACCTTTACCGGTCGGGGGGCTTTGTACTGTCTGATGCTGAAATTAAAGAGGACAGCGCTACGTTTTACGGTACACAGGTTGCCTATCGTGACCAGGATGAAGCCATTGAGCGAATTGGTCGCGTGGCGGCCTCAGAGCTTCCAGATTCCGTAAAAACCTATCATGTAGTAGACAATCGCGCAGGTCTTCCTTTAGTAGACACGCAGGTGGATGCCGAGGCCTTTATTGCTGCAGCGCGTTACGAATCTGTTGACGCAGATATCACTGAAACCTATGTCAGAACATCACCTTCAAAAGAAGTGCTCGACGCCTATGATCCTGCCAATACATCTGGCTTCTACTACAGCGCAGATTTCTTCTTTACCCAATCATTCGGTAACCCAGAAGATTTCTATCTGTATCAAACCGGATTATTGCTAAACGGCGGTTATGCCTTTAACGAAAACTTCGCAATCATGAGCAGCGCCAGGGTTACGCTTCTAGATAACTTCGACAAGTTTAACTACTTGGTAGACAACGAAGAAGTGTCGCTACCTCGCGTGCGTACTCGAGTTCGTGAATATGTGTCAGCAAACGATGTATGGCTAGATACAACATTCTTACATTACAAAGACACCATTGCAGAAGACCTCTATGCTCAAGCGTACGCGGGTTATCTAGAAACCATGTTTGCTGGTGTAGGCGGTGAAATACTGTATCGTCCCGTTGATAGTAATCTAGCTTACGGACTTGATATCGCTTACGTAAAACAGCGCGATCCTTACAGTCAAACAGGTCTGGAAGACTACACAGCGGTCACTGGACACGCCAGTGTCTATTGGCAGCCAGAATTCTTAGACGACACGCAAATTACCGTAAGTGCTGGACAATTCTTAGCCAAAGATAAAGGCGTGAATATCGATTATGCGAAGCGTTTCGATAGCGGTATCATTGTTGGTGCATATGCGGCATTCACTGATGTATCGTCAGAAGAATACGGCGAGGGAAGCTTCACCAAAGGCTTCTACATTTCCATACCTACAGATCTGTTCTTGTTAGAACCTACTAAAGGTCGCGGATTATTCCCATGGGTGCCGATTTCTCGTGATGGCGGTCAAATGCTGCGTCGACCCACTCGTTTGATTGACATGACTGAAATAAGGTCACCATTTTTTGATTAAATAGAAATACGCCGCGTTCGCGTGGCGTTTATTCTCGTGCGGATGTCTTAGATGCTGCAATGCGAATATAAAATTAAAGCGTAGATTGCGTATTTATTCATAGCCTAACCGCTTAGGGAAAAGTACAATACGGGCCGTGAAAAATGAGAGCTGGTAGTTTTTCGAGCAAAAAAAAGCCAAAAAGTAACCTTTTTGTACTTTCTTATTGAAATGATCCTGCCTTTGCTGTATAAAATGCGCCCTCTAATTTATAGTAATACGTCATTTGACCCAACCACTGTTTGAGCGCTTGGGATTAACTGACGCGACAGTTATCGTTGTTCTGGAGACAAATACAATGTCAAGAGTATGCCAAGTAACAGGTAAGCGTCCAACGGTTGGTAATAACCGTTCACACGCAAGAAATGCGACTCGTCGTCGCTTTTTGCCAAACCTTCAAACACACCGTTTTTGGGTTGAGAGCGAAAACCGTTTTGTAAAACTACGTTTGTCTGCAAAAGGCATGCGTATCATCGACAAGAAAGGTATTGATTCAGTACTAACTGACATCCGTACCCGTGGTGAGAAAATCTAAGGAAGCCGACAATGCGTGATAAAATTAAACTAGTTTCTTCAGCAGGTACAGGTTTCTTCTACACTACTGATAAAAACAAGCGTAACATGCCTGGCAAAATGGAGATCAAAAAGTATGATCCCGTTGTGCGTAAGCACGTTATGTTCAAAGAGGCCAAAATCAAGTAATTAGCTTGCTTTTGTCTCCACGAAAACCCAGCCCTTGCTGGGTTTTTTGCTTTTTGAAGAAGATATTTCTACTTCATCACGTCACGATCCCACCAGATCCCATATTCGACTGTCCACGATCCCTTGAGTTTGTCTTGCGATCACTGCTTTCTCCCACTTACTTTTTTCCAGCAGGTCCTAGGTTTTCTTTGAATTGAATTAGCTTATATATTGGCTAGGTATTACTATATTCCTAATTTCAGGACTCATATTTAACGGAAAGTCAGGTGGCTAGAATTTCTCAGCGAGCAATGAATAACGTGGTCATTATTGCCATGCTTATCATGATTGCACTGTTCAACTTAGACAGTCTTGTACCTAAGAAGGACGTTGTTCAATCTCGCAGCCTGCTACCTGAAGACGCTTATGTGTTAAAAATAGAGCACGATGGCCATAGCTTAGAGCGAGTTGGACAGCAGTGGCGCCAGTCAGGCCAAAATACAGTCCTCGCCATCAAGCCGGATGTTCAGTTTTCACATTGGCAGCGGGCAAGGCTTGAGCCGGCCACGGACGTACCCGAAGCGATTACCAACGTACAGCCTTATATCGTCGTAGTATGGCTCGCAGGCAATAATAACGGCAATGTTTACGCCATCTATCCGAATACATCACCCGTTGTGATCAAATTTGAAAATAATTGGTACACATTAACCAACACCGAACTTGATAATCTTTTACCTTGGATACTGTAAATGCCTGAACTACCAGAAGTTGAAGTAAGCCGTTTGGGCGTTTCTCCACATCTTATTGGCAATACCATTACGCAGGTGGTGGTGCGTGAGCGAAGAATGCGCTGGCCCATTCCACAAGAGGTAGCGAACGTTGAAGGGCAGAGCGTTATTGCTGTAAAACGCCGCGCTAAATATCTACTTATTGAAACAGCCAAAGGCACGTTAATTTTACATTTAGGTATGTCGGGTAAGTTACGCGTTATCGATGCGTCGACACCAATTATTAAGCATGACCATGTAGACATTGTTTTAAACACAGGTAAGTGCTTACGTTTTAACGACCCAAGACGCTTTGGTGCAGTGTTATTTCAGGCCCCTGATATGCAAATAGCCATGCTTGATAACTTGGGTCCAGAGCCGCTTACAGACGACTTTGACGATAAGCGCTTATTTAAACTATCGCGCAATCGAAAAGGCCCCGTTAAAAACTTCATTATGGATAACGCCATTGTGGTAGGTGTAGGAAACATCTACGCGAACGAAGCACTCTTTTTAGCTGGTATAGACCCGCGAAGAGCCGCAGGCAACATCAGCGCTGCTCGCTATCAGTCGTTAACTGCAACCATTAAGCAAGTATTGGCCAAAGCCATTGAACAAGGCGGCACAACATTAAAAGACTTTGCGCAAACCGACGGTAAGCCTGGGTATTTTGCACAGCACTTGAATGTGTATGGGAGAAAAGGCGAGCCTTGTGAAGTGTGTGGCAAAGCCATTGAAAGTAAGGTTATTGGGCAGCGAAATACCTTTTTCTGTACTCACTGCCAACGCTAATACACTTACTATTGGTGCTTAACCTTTCTTGCTCAGCCGGTCTTTTAAAGCTTTCTCAACTACTGGGTGGCAAAAGCCACTCACTGCACCGCGGTGAAGAGCGACTTCTTTTACTAGGGTGGACGAGATAAATGAATTCTCCTCTGCAGGAGTAAGAAAGACACTTTCTAGTTTGGGATTTAAACGGCGATTCATATTTGCGAGTTGAAACTCGTATTCGAAATCAGAAACTGCGCGTAAACCACGAATGAGAATTGTGGCATTTTGTTCGTCAGCAAAATCAGCCAATAAACCAGTAAACCCCACTACCTCGACATTTGGTAAGTCAGCAGTGACTTTTTTTATCATTTCTACGCGCTCTTCTAACGTAAACAGTGGCTTTTTACTTGGGTTAGAAGCAATCGCTACAATCACATGAGAAAATAACTGAGATGCGCGTTCAATAAGGTCGGCATGACCGTTAGTGATCGGGTCGAAAGTACCAGGGTAAAGTGCTCTAGTGTGCATAAAGTCGAATCTTTTCGTTGTAGAGGGTTTATGTGTTCAACGTGGCTAATGTAACACATTATTAGCGTATACCAATCCGCTTACCACATGTGCTTTTATTACTTCACTGCCTCGCGGTAACCATTCATACACGCTGACCAGTCGCTCTCTTGCCAGTGAAAGACAGGGTTCTTTGCTTTCTCTTTATGTAAAGAGCGCAGCAGCCGGTCTAAATTACCCTGTTTCCAGCTGTTACCTTGACGCTGCTCGCAGCGATCGAAATCGATAAGCCATATTTGCTTATCGCTATCAATCATGATGTTTCGAACGTTGGCATCATGATGGTACACCTGACAATTGTGCATAGCTGCCAGCGCTCGGCCAACCTCATACCACTCATCTTTATCCAGTGGTTTATCGCACAGTGCGTGGTGTAAATCTTTGCTATTTGGAATACTTAAAGTAATTAAATCGCCGCGGTAAATCAGGCCTCGGCGGTGTATACGCGCCGCAACAGGAACAGGCACAAGAAGACCTTGTGCTCGCATATATTCGAGCAGCCTGAACTCTTCAAACGGGCGAGAACGCTCAACACCAATAAACAGATATTGGTCGCTCAGTACTTTGCCCACCAAGCCACCACGTTTGAAATGGCGTAAAACCCAGCGCTGACCCTCATGCTCAATGAAAATGGTTGTACCACGTCCCTTGGCTTGACCTGTTATTTTGTCTTGAAGCTGCCAAAAGTCGGGGGTAAACATCTCCGCGTTGGGATGACTGACTAAAGTGTCGTCGAAAATAAAGTGGTGCCCAGCACCTATGTCTCGTCGTATTGTCGCCATGTCGCCCACAACTTATGGTAAATTCTTTATTCTAATGATTTATTTTGGTTTTTCAGCAACGACTGCGTTTCAGAGGTAAAAAAGTCTGTTTACGCGCTCATAGTTTTTACGTACTAAGATTATTTGTTGAAATAATGAATCTAATTCAACGTCTTAAGTATAAAAACCTAAGTCGTTATGCTCATACGCGAGTATCGTTGACCATATTCATCATTTTAGAATGAGCATGTTAAATTGCGGCGGCCCGGAGAGTTCTATCTGAAAAATAAGCATTTATTTGGCGCGAAAAGGTAATACTTGAGCAAATAGGCTTCACCTAGCGCATGCCAAAAGATACGAACAATAGGAAAAAATACTGTTGATAGACCAGGGCACCATCACAAGCTAATTGTCGCTTATTTACTTAATTGTAAGGTAAAACTATCAACTATTATCTACACTTAGCGTTGCGAAGTGTTCCTTTGAAATAACAGGGAGTCGTTACTGAATGAAAAAGCCCGCTTTGCGATGGCTATCCACTGTTCTTGCTTATACTCAATTTAGACTGGTGCTATTACTGAATATTGCACTGTTTTCAGGCATGCCTGCGGCACACGCAGCAGAACTAAACGTCATGGTTAATGAGAGTGTCATGGTTTCAGAGCTAAACCGCTCTGAGCTTCGTCAGATATTTACCGGCCATCGTCAATATTGGAGCGATGGCACTAAAATCACGGTATTTGTATTGCAAGATAACGATGAGCTCCACAAGCAGTTTTGTCGTGAAGTACTTCAGATGTTCCCTTATCAATTATCTCGCTTATGGGATCAAATCACCTATTCTGGGCAGGGCGTTACACCCGTTAGGGTCACGTCTTACCAAGCGTTGATCGAGGCGTTAGAAAGTACCACAGGCGCTATCGGCTATGTTGAACATACCGAAATTGTTAAATTAAGACGCGTAGAGGTAGGAACAGAATGAATAAATACATCGCTCTCGCGTTTGGAATGATAAGCATGCCTGTCCTTGCTTCACAAGGAGATTTTTCGTGGCACGGTTATGTCTCTCAAGGTGTTACTCAGTCAAATGGAAGTAACTTTATAACTGACGATAACGCAATAACAGGTGAGCTCACCGAAGTTGGGCTAAATGGTTACTATCGAATAGCGGAAAATATCTCTGTTGCAGGGCAAATTAATTATTTAGACGGCGGGAATCGTTTTGAGCAGGGCGCTCGTTTAGATTATTTGTTTATTGACTGGAAATTGCCTGACTTGCCCGGTAAGTGGCAAGGGCAAGTCCACCTTGGGCGCTTCAAAAACCGCCACTGGCTGCATTCAGTGACCAGAGATGTGCCACAAACACGTTACACGTCTGTCCTTCCCCAGTCTGTGTATTTTGACGGGTTTCGCGACGTTGCTTTGGGAAGCAACGGTATCCAAACCAGTTTGTCACACTATGGTACTCAGAACATCTGGGAATTAAACTGGAGTTACGGTCGCTCTAATATTAACGACTCCCAGCGAGATTTTTTACTTGGCGACGAAGCAAAAGGCGACATTAAGCAAGACTTTGTTCATCAAGCCAGCGTATTCTGGCAACCGGCTACCATGACATGGAAATTAGGTGCCAGCTGGTTGAGTTCTGATTTCAGCTACACACCTTCTCAGGATGACAACCGTGTTGCAGGTAATGCAGATATAGAGCGTATTATGCTGTCTGCGCAATATTTTGCAGAAAACTGGGAAGTGTCGGCTGAGCTAGTTAGGGAAGTCCAGGATGGCAAAGGGCTATTCTTCCCAGGTTTCGCCTTTAAACGCACGAGCGAGGGCGGTTTTGTTCAGTTTAGGTATTTGTTTAATAAAAATATAAGTGGTCTTATTGGCTACGACACATACATTAACGACAAATCAGATCGAGATGGAAAGCAGTTAGAGGCTATGACAGACGGCGTGATCCCCGCCTACTTTGGCTACCAAGATACATATACCCTAGGCTTGCGTTGGGATATTGCACCGAAGTGGCGACTTCAAAGTGAGTATCATTGGGTTGAAGGTGCGACGAGGGTAGTGAGCTTACTGAACTTAGATGTAGCGTCTCATGCCGATAAACATTGGGAAATGTGGTCAGTGCAATTGATGTATTGGTTTTAAGGGCATTAGATGAAGGTTCAGGTATCTTTCACCACTAAAACCATCACAATTTTGTTGGCTATGGTATTAACGGTAACTGTGGTTATATCAACGGTTCTTATTCAGGAGTCTGACGCCCGAATTCTGCTCCAGCAACGGGAAAACCAAGTCAGTAATCAACGACGGGTTCAGCTTTTTGAAGACATTCTGCACGGCAGAATGATCACGCTTATTGATATCATCAGCCATAAGAGTGGAGGCAACGCAGATAGCCTTGAATCGCTACAACAAACGCTTAGCGGTCTTAGTGAATACCTGACCCTTAACTTTCAAGTTGAATCGCTGTATTTGTTTGACGAACACGGTGTTGTTGGCAACCCGCTACAGCCAGTAAATAAAACCATTGAAAAGCTAGTGAATACCACTCGGGCGTCGTTTGAAAGCCGCTCACTATTGTCCTGTGACTCGGTATGCACGCACTACATTTCAATTCCAATTATGGCAAACGGTGAAACATTGCCTGTCATCGTTGTGTCCACGTCGATGAGAGAACTGCTATACCTGTTTAGTCGCGCTACCGATGTGCACAAAGTTGCTGTCGTCCAGCACAAAGAAACCTCATCTGAGTTGTCAGAATTAAGGGTGGCAAGCCAAGTGTCTGCGGCTAATCGACAGTACTTTCAATCTCTATTTGATGCGTTACCCGATAATTGGCGTATTGACGATTTAGTTATTAGAGGCATGAACGTTGCGCTGGAAAATCAGCAGTTGCTGGTTAGTTTATTGCCTTTTAATCACGCATCAGGTGATCATCCTTACTTGCTTATTGTGCAAGACGTGTCGGCCATGGTGCGTCAAAACGAACAATACCAGTACATCGTTATTTCTAGCGCTGTTGCGCTATTTTTTATCTTCTCTTCGCTGCTTTACCTTTTTCTAAATCAATACAGAATACGCTTGTTAGATGTAAGCGAACGTTTGCCTATGCTGGCCGAACACAAGTTTAGCGAGTTTTACACCATTGCAGCTAAACGAAGGAAGTCGCCTATTTTCAAATTCACAGATGAATTGGACGTAGTTGAAGACGCGGCAAATAATCTGGCGCGCCAGCTAGAAAGTTTTGACGGACAAATGGCTATTAACACAGCGAAGCTTGAAAAAATGGCGATGTTCGATGTGTTAACCGGACTTCCCAACCGTAATATGCTGACGTTTCAAATAGAAAAGCAGCTAGCTGGTTCAATTCGCGACGATAGGTTAGTGGCACTGATGTTCATGGACCTTGATGACTTTAAAAAGGTTAACGACAGTCACGGTCATGACGTCGGCGATAAACTCTTAAAAGCTGCTGCTATGCGTATTTCTAAGCCGATTAGAGAGTCGGATATTGCATCTCGATTTGGCGGTGATGAGTTTGTTATTTTACTTTCAAATATAGAAAGCAAAAAGCACGTAGATACGGTAGCCAAAAAGCTGATAGAAGAGTTTAAAGAGCCAATCATTGTAGATGGCGTAACCTTTTACGTTTCTATCAGTATCGGTATTGCTATTACCAACCACTCTCGCGCCACGCCAGTAGAACTGCTAAGGCATGCGGATATTGCGATGTACGAAGCCAAAGCCAAAAAAGGGGCGGAGTATCGCGTGTATGACGCCACCATGAACCTTAAAGTAATGCAGAAGGTTGAGCTGGAGTCAGAGGCGCGTGAAGCCCTTAGAGACAACCAGTTTAGCTTAGCGCTTCAGCCCCAACTTGAGATGCACACGGGAAGGCTGGTGGGCTTTGAAGCGCTATTGCGTTGGCAACACCCTAAAAAGGGTAATATTTCCCCGGCCGATTTTATACCGCTTCTTGAAAACACGTCATTCATGCTTGAGCTTGATTACTGGGTAATTACGCGCTCAACTTATTTAATCAGAGAGCTTAAAAATAGCGGCTACTCCGACGTGAAGATGGCGATTAATTTGTCAGCGGGTCAGTTCTTAGACCCGAGTTTGCCTGAATTCTTGCAGCAGCAAATTATCAAAAATGACATAGCGCCCGACCAAGTTTGCTTAGAGTTAACCGAAACGGTATTGGTATCAGATATCAAGCGTGCAACCACCATCATGCAAAATATTCGCGACATGGGGTGCATGCTGGCTATCGACGATTTCGGCACGGGCTATTCGTCGTTGAGTTATCTTAAATCGTTACCCGCCGACTACATCAAAATTGACCGCTCGTTTGTGGCAAATATCGCCAGCAGTGCTGATGATAGAAATATTGTTCACTCTACGATTTCTATGGTGCGCAACATGGGAATGCAAGTGGTGGCAGAAGGAATTGAAACCAGTGAACAGTACGAGTTGCTGTGTCATTTCGACTGCAATCTGGGTCAAGGCTACCTTATCAGCAGACCTATTCCTGAGGTTAACATTTGGGACGTGTTAAGCGACAAAGTAGAGTTTGGTTTTTGGAAAGAATCCGCCTAGGGCTACTTTACCGTTTCAAAAGGGGCACGCTTCAGCAATCTAGTGTGCTGAATAATTTACAAACTTAGTCGACAAACCCATTAAATACAGCGCAAGGGTGTGTACCCTTTACCGCGCTTTCATTAAACTAACGGTTTTAATATACCTACACTCGGAGAATGGCATGTCTGCGGCATTTATTTCTCATTTGCAATCGCAAATTGAAGCCACGAAAGAAGATGGTTTGTACAAAAAAGAGCGTGTTATCACGTCGCAACAACAAGCGGATATCGGTGTTGCTAACGGCGAGCACGTAATTAACTTTTGTGCCAACAACTACCTTGGTCTTGCAAACAATGAAAGCTTGATTGAAGCAGCAAAGAAAGGCCTGGATAGCCATGGTTTTGGTGTAGCATCTGTACGATTCATTTGCGGTACACAAGACATTCACAAGCAGCTGGAAGCCTCTATCAGCGACTTCCTCGGTACAGAAGACACCATTTTGTACCCATCGTGCTTCGACGCGAACGGCGGTTTATTTGAAACGCTATTAGGCCCTGAAGATGCCATTATTTCTGATGCGTTAAACCACGCCAGTATCATTGACGGTGTGCGCCTGTGTAAAGCTAAGCGTTATCGCTACGCCAATAACGATATGGCAGCATTAGAAGAGCAGTTAAAGCAAGCTGATGCCGATGGCGCGCGTTTCAAAATTATTGCCACCGACGGTGTGTTTTCAATGGACGGCGTGATTGCCGACTTAGCCTCTATTTGCGACCTAGCCGACAAGTATGACGCCATGGTAATGGTAGACGATTGTCACGCAACGGGGTTCCTTGGCGAAAACGGCAAAGGCAGCCATGAGTATTGTGGCGTTATGGGTCGTGTAGACATCATCACCGGTACTCTAGGTAAAGCACTAGGCGGCGCGTCTGGCGGTTACACCTCGGGTAAAAAAGAAGTCGTAGAGTGGTTACGTCAACGCTCGCGTCCTTATCTTTTCTCAAACTCGGTTGCGCCACCTATCGTTTCAGCATCGCTTAAAGTGTTTGAAATGATGAAAGAAGGTGACGAGCTTCGCGCTAATCTATGGCGCAACGCCAATCATTTCCGTACGCGTATGGAAGAGGCGGGCTTCACATTAGCTGGTAAAGATCACGCTATTATTCCTGTTATGCTAGGCGATGCCCGTTTAGCTAGCGAAATGGCAGACAAGATGCTTGAGAAAGGCATTTATGTTATCGGTTTCTCTTACCCTGTTGTGCCGAAAGGTCAGGCCCGTATCCGTACGCAAATGTCAGCAGGTCATAGCCTTGAACATGTTGATAAAGCGGTAGATGCATTTATTGAAGTCGGCCGTGAATTGGGAGTAATTTCATGAAGTCGCTAGTTAAAGCGAAAGCAGAAAAAGGCATTTGGCTACAAGACACGCCAGAGCCTGAAGTAGGGCACAATGACCTACTGATTAAAATTCGCAAAACCGCTATTTGCGGCACCGACATGCACATTTACAACTGGGACGATTGGTCACAGAAAACCATTCCGGTACCTATGGTTGTAGGCCACGAGTATGTGGGTGAAGTCGTTGGTATGGGCCAAGAAGTGAAAGGGTTTAAGGTTGGCGACCGTGTTTCGGGCGAAGGCCATATTACCTGTGGCCATTGCCGTAACTGTCGTGCAGGTCGCGTACATTTGTGTCGCAACACTGAAGGCGTGGGCGTTAACCGCCCGGGCGCTTTTGCTGAATACTTGGTCATTCCTGCATTTAACGCGTTTAAAATTCCAGACAACATTAGCGACGACCTAGCGTCTATCTTTGACCCGTTTGGCAACGCTGTTCACACTGCACTAAGTTTCGACTTGGTGGGTGAAGACGTACTGATAACAGGTGCCGGCCCAATAGGTATTATGGCTGCTGCAGTTGCAAAGCATGTAGGTGCTCGTCATGTCGTGGTTACCGACATTAATCCTTACCGTCTTGAGCTTGCTAAAAAAATGGGTGCAACCCGCGCCGTTGACGTAAGCAAGGAAGACTTGAAAGACGTAATGAACGAACTTGGTATGACAGAAGGCTTCGATGTGGGTCTGGAAATGTCTGGTGTGCCGGTGGCTTTCAGAGACATGCTGAACAAAATGAACCATGGCGGCAAAATTGCCATGCTGGGAATACCTCCACAAGATGTTGCCATCGATTGGAACCAAGTTATTTTCAAAGGCTTGGTGATAAAAGGTATCTACGGCCGTGAAATGTTTGAAACATGGTACAAAATGGCGAGCTTGCTGCAGAGTGGCTTAGATCTATCGCCTATCATCACACACACCTTTTCTATTGATGACTTTCAGAAAGGGTTTGATACCATGGGGTCTGGACACTCAGGTAAAGTTATTCTGGACTGGCAATAATGACAACATTCTCACACATTAGCGTAAACGACGTTGCAAATTTTCGAGGTGACGTAACCATTGTGGATATTCGCGATCCTCAATCGTTTGCTAATGGACACATGCCTAACGCTGCGCAGCTGAACAACGACAACTTTGCAGCGTTTATCGACCAAACGCCCAAAGATATCCCAGTGGTTGTAGTGTGCTACCACGGCGTAAGCAGCCAGCAGGCGGCCCAAGTGATTGCACAGCAAGGCTTTGAAACCGTTTATAGTATGGACGGTGGCTTCGAAGCATGGCGACTGGCAAATCCGGTAGTCACGGCATAGCGATTTAATAAAGGTGCACAATGTGCACCTTTATTTTTTGCAGCTACTGCAGTATTTCAGTATAAAGAGGTTATATACCGCGCCCTTGGTATATGTCATATCGCATTCATATTCTTCTGCTTCGGGGTAACAACTAGCTTATGGCTCATCCTTTAATTGCGTTCAATCAGCAAAGTCCTGCACATCTTCTCGCCAATTATTTAACCAGTCAGCACATTCAGGCCGCTGTAGTACAGCACGATAAAGAGTTCGTGGTGGTATTAGATAATCACGACCATCTCGACCGCGCAAAAATTATTGCGGATGGCTTTTTGGCAAACCCTACCGATCCGAAGTACCAGCAAGCCGCATGGGATAATGGCAAGAACGTACGGCTGGCGCCTTCGGGTAGTGGCTTTTCCATGGGTAATATCATTGCCGATGCCGTGAAAGCGCCTTTTACCTCGGTGGTATTTATTCTGTGTGTTGCGGTTTATTTACTGTCGTTGTTTGGGCTGTTTGCCCCTATCGCACAGCATTTATTGATGCAGCCATTTTCCATTTTGTCGCAAAATCACGAATGGTGGCGATTACTAGGCCCTGCGTTCATTCATTTTTCGGCGCTGCACATTATATTTAACCTACTGTGGTGGGGCATGTTGGGAGCTAAAATCGAACGCACCCTTGGCATGAGCATGCTGCTTATTGTGTTCTTAGTGTCGGCCACTATTTCGAACGCCGCACAAGCGCTGTTTAGTGACCCTGTGCAAGGCAACCTGTTCTTGTTTGGCGGCTTGTCTGGTGTGGTGTATGCCGTAATGGGCTTTGTGTGGTGGCTAGGCTGGTTGCGACCAAGTTGGGGCTTATCGCTGCCAAATTCAATTGTGGGTTTTATGTTGGTGTGGTTGGTACTGGGTTATGCCGATATTTTGTGGGTAAACATGGCGAATGCTGCACATACAGCCGGGCTTATTTCTGGATGTTTGCTCGCCGGGGCCTTAAGCCTTGGGTCGGGTAAACGCTAGTGGCGTTTTATGTAGCTAAAAGGCGTACGTTAGCCTCTTAGCCCGTTATCTACTTTTAACCGCCTTGGTATAAGTATTTGGTGAAGATGACGTTCTTCACCACTTCGCCGCCTGTCTCTTGCTTCATGTGCTCTTGCAACGCTTTAAGAATAGCGCGGCGAATGTCTTCACGACCAGTTAGTGATTTAACCTTCTCTGCCGGTTGCTGACCGAATATTTCAATGGCAGTAGAGCGCAGCAACGGCATATGGTGTTCAGCAATTTCAAGCTGATCAACATCGTGGATCATCAATTCAACTGACACGCGTACATAGCCTAGCTTTTGTGCGCTATCGCTAATGTAGTTGGTAACAATCTCTGGCTCTAAGCCCAAATAAGCATAGTTGGCCTTGTCTTGCGCCACTGCTGCGTTACAACCAAGAACGAAAAAACTAACCGCAAATACGCGTAAAACTAAAGACTTAAGCATAGTGAAGCCCGAAACACCAAAGTAATAAATTCACTTGGTAGTGTAGCAAAACTCTGATTAAACACACTACTGCAAAAGTTTAACCGAGTGAAAATAATTGAACATGACGTGTTATCATACTAACAGATTCATTATTCGGGCTTTTCGTGTGAGTTTTAATGCCACTTTTCCAGTGGGTTTGGCGGTTGACTGGCAAGCACCTTCTGGCATCACAATTCCTAATGCACAGCTAAAAAACTGGCTGTTAGACACTGGGTCGTTAACCGAACGAGTACAGTCTTTAAGCAACCACTTTTCTCTAGAGCTTATTGGCCAGCACGAGCAGATTCCTCACGACAATGAACTGTCGTTTTTACTCGACAACGGTGAAACCCATTATCAAGCGCGAGAAATTCTCTTATGTGGCGATCATAAGCCATGGGTGTTTGCACGTTCTATCATTCCTCAAGCCTTTGTTGACAGCGAGCTTTCAAATCTTGGTCGAGAGCCTTTAGGAAAACGTTTGTTTAACGATAAACGCTTTACACGCTCTGCGTTTCAACTGTGTACAGTGCCAGCTTCGCAGTTTGGTATTAACAGTAATCAAACCTTGTGGGGCAGGCGCTCGTTGTTTACGTTAGGCAACTACAGCATGATAGTGGCAGAGGTGTTTCTTCCGCCCTCACCGGCGTATAGCCACACTGCTAAAAACGAAAAGGAAAGCGAAAAACAATTATGAAGCACAATTGGAACGCCTATGCGCGACTGATGCGCCTTGATAAACCAGTCGGTATTTACTTGTTGCTGTGGCCAACACTGTGGGCGCTTCTTATGGCTGCACAGGATTTACCGCCTTTAGGCATTACGCTCATCTTTGTGGCTGGCGTAGTTGTCATGCGCTCAGCCGGGTGTGTAATTAACGATTATGCAGACAGAAAAGTAGACGGTAGCGTAAAGCGAACTGCCCAGCGTCCTCTTGCAACCGGAGAAGTGTCGGCTAAACAAGCACTACAACTTTTTGGTGCGCTTATCGCTTTAGCATTTGTCTTAGTGTTATTCCTTAACTGGCAAACCATTGCGTTGTCGGTGGTAGCCATACTCCTAGCAGCAAGCTACCCCTTCATGAAGCGTTACACCAATTTACCGCAGGTGGTATTGGGTGCCGCGTTCGGTTGGGCCATTCCTATGGCATTTATGGCTGTGATAGAAACAGTACCTGCGTACGGCTGGTGGTTGTTTATTGCTAACTTACTATGGACGGTAGCTTACGACACCATGTACGCCATGGTAGACCGCGATGACGACTTACAAATAGGCATCAAGTCTACGGCTATATTGTTCGGCAAAAACGACGTACTCATAGTCATGCTGCTACAGGCCGCAGCCCTTGCCATTCTGTGGTGTATAGGCTGTGCTATTAACGCAACCTGGCCTTACTACTTAGCCGTGCTGTTTTCGGCTCTGCTATGCGTGCGCCAGTATCAGCTTATTAAACGCCGCCAGCGTGAAGGCTGCTTCACCGCGTTTATTGAAAATCACTATATTGGTTTAGCCATCACGCTAGGAACGGCACTACATTTTTATTTGGTGTAACAGTAAAAGTAACTAGCCTAATACAAACCATTGTTTATGGTATTCAGCCACAAAAAAAGCGCCATAAAGGCGCTTTTTGAGTTTCTGTAAGCTTTGAACGCCTACTTTTCCGCTAACTTCGCTTCAAGTTCAGCAATGCGGCTTTCCATAGCGTCTAGCTTTTCACGAGTGCGAATAAGCACTTGGCTTTGAATATCGAACTCTTCGCGAGTCACTAAATCAAGCTTAGACAGCTGCGACTGCAATACCGCCTTTACTCGACCTTCGGCTTCTTCAGCCATGTTTTTAACGCCAGGTGGAACGGCCTCAGCAATTTGTTTCGCTAAATCTTCGAGTTTCTTCGGATCCAACATGGAATTCCCTTATAATGCGCAGCTCAAATTATGAAAGCTATTCTATCGGTATCGACACGACATGCAATGAAAACTGTGTCGCGCCGAAAATGTACGTTGTTCTAGGTATTAAATGAAACTAAATGAAGCTCAAGAGTCTGCCGTAACCTTTGTGTCTGGCCCATGTTTGGTACTGGCTGGGGCGGGTAGTGGTAAAACGCGCGTAATTACCAATAAGATTGCTCATTTAGTTAGAAACTGCGATATGCCAGCTCGCTACATTGCAGCGGTAACCTTTACCAACAAAGCAGCACGTGAAATGAAAGAACGTGTAGCGCAGACCTTGGGCAAGCCGGAGGCGCGCGGGCTAAAAGTATCGACCTTCCACACCATGGGCTTAACCATTATTAAAGCGCATGTGAAAGATCTTGGCTTAAAGCCAGGTTTCTCGTTATTCGACGATAAAGACTCGTTCGCGTTGCTTAACGATTTGACGTCCGACACCCTCGATGGCGATAAAGATCAGCTTCAGCTTTTACAAAGCTGCATATCGAATTGGAAAAACGACCTTATCTTGCCTGATGCTTTATTAAAATCAGCAACGAGCACGGGCGAGCGAGAGTTTGCAGAAGCCTACAAGCGCTACCAAGACAACCTTAAGGCATATAACGCGCTAGACTTCGATGACTTAATTTTATTACCTACATTACTTTTAAAAAGTAGCGAAGCAATAAGAGCCAAATGGCAGAGCAAAATTCGCTACTTGCTGGTGGATGAGTACCAAGATACCAATACCAGTCAGTACGAGTTGGTAAAGCTATTAGTAGGTGAGCGTGCGCGCTTTACCGTGGTGGGCGACGATGATCAGTCTATCTATTCATGGCGTGGCGCTAAGCCACAGAATTTGCACCTGTTACAGCAAGATTTTCCGCGCTTAAACGTCATTAAGCTACAGCAAAATTACCGCTCGTCAGGCCGTATTCTGCATTGCGCGAATATTCTTATTCAGAACAATCCGCATTTGTTCGATAAAACCCTGTTCTCAGAACTGCAGTACGGCGAGCCGCTAAAAGTGATAGAGGCGAAGAACGAAGAGCATGAAGGTGAGCGCGTGGTGGCAGAACTGCTGGCGCATAAGTTCATGAACCGCACCCAGTTTAAAGATTACGCCATTTTGTATCGTGGGAATCACCAAAGCCGTATTTTTGAAAAGCTGTTAATGAGTAACCGCATTCCGTACAAAATAAGCGGTGGTATGTCGTTCTTTGGCCGTGCCGAAGTGAAAGACATCATGGCGTATTTACGGTTGTTAGTGAACCAAGACGACGATAACGCTTTGCTTCGCATTATTAACACGCCAGGGCGCGGTATAGGCCGCGCTACGCTAGAAAAGCTAGGTAACTTTGCAAATAGCTTGGGCGTGTCTATGTTCGAAGCGGCGACGCACCCTAACTTAAATAGCGTTTTACCCGATAAAGCTTTTCATTCGGTTTCGACGTTTGCCCGCTGGGTAGTGGAGTTGTCGGACAATGCGGAGCGTGGCAACACCGCTGACGCGGTTCGCACCATGATCCGCACTATGGGCTACGAAGAATGGCTATATGAAACCAGCGCCAGCCCCAAAGCCGCCGAAATGGCCATGGCCAACGTAAGTACCTTATTTGGATGGGTTAACGATATGTTGGAAGGCAATGACCTAGACCAACCTATGACCTTAACCGAGGTGGTGAACCGTTTGATATTGCGCGACATGATGGAGCGTGGCGAAGACGACGGGGAAGGGGATCAAGTTCAGTTAATGACGCTACACGCCTCAAAAGGTTTGGAATTCCCTATTGTATTCTTAGTGGGCATGGAAGAAGGCTTATTGCCGCACCAAAGCAGCGTTGACGAAGACAACGTGGAAGAAGAGCGCCGACTTGCTTATGTGGGAATTACTCGCGCCCAGCGCGAGCTTATATTCAGCCTTGCTAAAGAGCGCCGTCAATTTGGTGAAGTGATTAACCCAGAGCCAAGCCGCTTTCTGTTCGAACTGCCGGCTGACGATGTGCAGTGGGAAAATCAGAAACCGAAGGCAACAAAAGAAGAGCGCCAGCAAAAGGCGCAGGTGGGAATTGCTAATCTACGAGATATTCTAGGGAAAAAGTAGCCTGCTAATTGAGGCGAGGTTACGCTAGCAAGTAAGCACTAACTATCAGCTTGCTAGCGACGTCATATCCAGCTCTTTGGCGTGCTTCAATACTTTGCCTTGGCCATAAATGCATTCAATTTCGTTAAGTGCATCTAGCTGTGCCTGTGAGTCTACGCCTTCAGCAATAACCTGAAACCTCAAATGTTCTGAAATAAGCATAACAGACTGAATAAGTTTTAAGTTTCGTTGAGAGCGAGGGAGTGACTTAACAAAGCGATGATCAATTTTGATGAAGTCGAAGGGGTAGGCAAACAAATAACTTAATGAAGCCAATCCGCTTCCAAAGTTATCCAGCACCAAAGTTACGCCCGCACGTTTTAACTTCTTAATAGCTGGAAGAATGAACTGAGAGCGGCGATTTAAGTCGTTTTCATCAAACTCAAATACCAGCTGGCTAGGCGTAATACCTGATGTTTCAATCACATTAATCATCTGGTTTATCATAGAAGCCTGTAGTAAATGATTAATTGAAACGTTAACTGCTATTTTATTTATCGGGTCGTCGGTGTTTTTATAATGGTTTAACAGCTCGCAGGCTTTGGTTAGCTGGAACAAGTCTAAATCTAGCGTAAGGCCACTATTTTCTGCCACTTGTCTAAACTGCTCTCTGGCAATTTTGCCGTAGGCAGGGTGCGACCAGCGAATATACATCTCTTTATACAGCGTGCTGTCGTCATTAAGCTTTATAACGGGCTGTAGGAAATAATCGAACTCTTCTTCACGCAGCGCACGTCTGAATTCATTTTCAAGCTCAAGCTCTTCAATAAGCCTGTTGCGCATGCTCTTGTCAAACATAACAAAGCGTCCGCGGCCTAGCGTTTTCGCTTGATACATGGCGGCATCGGCATCACGAAGCACTTCATCAGCGGCGCGATAGTAGGTTTCTAAGTGCGCAATACCAATACTTGCACCTGAATACATCTCTCGACCATCAAGCAAGAACGGCTCGGAAATAGATGAAATTATACGGCTAGCCACTTCTTTTACGTCTGCTTCATCTTCAAAGTTATCAAGCAATACAACAAACTCATCACCGCCTAAGCGCGCTAGCAGGTCGTGACCACGAATACATAGCGCGATACGTCTGGCTACTTCAATTAAGAACTCATCGCCGGCGTGATGACCTAGGGTATCGTTAATAACTTTAAAGCGGTCTAGGTCGATAAACAGCACCGCAAACATGTTTTCGCTGTAACGCTGCTTACTGGCAATAGCCAGCTCTAAGCGGCTAGTGAACATGGCACGGTTAGGTAAATCTGTCAAAGAGTCGTGATGCGCGTCGTGAATAAGCTTAAGCTCAATCTCTTTGCGTTCTTCAATTTGTTGTTTTAAGAATTTATTAGCGCGGTTTAGCTCGGCTGTGCGTTCTTTAACGCGCTCCTCAAGCTCAATGTTATAGCGCTGCATCGACTCTGTATTGCGCTTACGCTCAATGGCTACCGCAATATGGTGCGATACAAAGCGTAAAAGCTCTTGGTCGCGAGAATTGTATTTAGCGTGTTTACCGTAAGTTTGTACGGCAATAACACCTGCTATCTCACCATCTACAACAAGCGGCGAACCTAACCACGAGTTCGCACTGTTTAGCATAGTTTGCGCAACCGACACATCTAAATCGCCAGACTCTGCAAGCTCCAATACTCTGGGCGGGTTAACCAGCTCAGCTTGCCCCGTTCTCAATACGAATTCAGTTAGACCAAGCCCCAAAGGCCTTGAACTTATATCTTTATCTCGTGCGTCACTAAAATACGGGAATGCGAGTAGCTCGTTTTCCTTGTCAAGAATGGCAATGTAACAGTTAGGCGCGCTAATTAGCCTGGCTAAAATTTCGTGCAGACTGGAGTAAAACACATCCATATCGCCTTCAAGGTTAGCCGCCAGCTCAGATATCTCGAATAAAGCCTGCTGTAGCGACTCTACTTTTTGGCGCTCTAATATTTCTTCTTGGAGGTCGTCGTTAATTTTTCGCAGTTGACGGGTGCGTTCGCGGATGGTGCGTTCAGTGAGCTCACGGTTTTTTACTCTATCAACCGTGGTAACAATGTGTTGAGAAACGAACAGCAGTACTTCTAAATCTTCTTGCGTATAGTGCACACCTTCATCATAAGTTTGCACTACCATGGCACCTATGACTTGGCTTCCTCGTTTAAGGGGCACGCCCAGCAGCTCAAACGGCTGCGAGCCAACTAGCTTTATATCATGCTGAGAGGCAAAGTTTTCTTCGTCGTCACGTTTGTAAAATAGGTGATTGCCGGTTTTGAGTATGTAACCGGTCATGCCGTCCATTAACGATTCAGCGGGGAACTGGCGAACAGTTTGTTCGTCGAATTCGTCAATGAAGTAAGCGAAATCGACAACGTTACTGTCGGGTTCGTAAAAGGCGACAAAGAAGTTATCGGCATTCATAAAATCGGCAATGATTTCATGAATAGCGGAGTAAAGACGGTTAAGGTGACTTACAGAACTAGCAAGTTCAGAAATGTCGAAAAGCGCCTTCTGAACACGTTCAGCGCGCTTGTACTTTTCAGTGAGTTGCTGAAGCTGCGGTATAAGTTCGCGCAGTTCTTCTTCCGTCAACTCATGTTGCGTCGAATCTTGTGACATTCCGCTCGCCAGTAAAAAAAGTAACGTTTCCCCAAAGAATTAAATTACCCGATTAGAGGGTAAAACGCTACTTTTTCCATCAAGTTGTTACGATTTAGCGGGTATTAGATACCTTCAATCATGTACTCGATTGCAGCTTTAATTTCGTCATCAGAACAGTTACCGCATGTACCACGAGGAGGCATAGCGTTAATACCGTTCAATGCGTTTTGCCATACGCCATCAAGACCGCGCTCATCTAGACGTGGTTGCCAGTCTGCTGCAACGTGAACTTTAGGAGCTCCTAAAACGCCTGCTGAGTGACATGCAACACATGCAGAGTTGTAAACGTCTTCACCAGACTTTGCACCGCCAGCTGCGCCAGCACTTCCTTCAGCCGCTGCGCCTGCAACGTGTACCTGACCTACCGGCTTAATGCGATCGGCAATTTCATCGTTACTCATTTCTTGTGCTTGTGCTGCAAAAACAGTTAGCGCAGTAGCAGCAACAGTTAACCAAGTCTTTAATTTCACATCTGTCTCCAGGCAATGATGAATTTGTTTAAAATATAACTGACCAGATTATAACGGTTAATTGGGGTTGAACAACTATTTGAAGCCAATTACCCATAAAAAGTAAGGATTTTTAACACTTGTTCCAAACCACCTAAAGAGATTTTAATAAATGAGTTGAAGCCAACCCACCGCGTAAGTATTATTACGCCCCGTTTGCAGCGTACATTTAACTGCGTATTTTTTCTTTGCGAACGTACACGGTTATTATAACCGTAGCACGATCCGCCCTTAGCTCAGCTGGATAGAGCGCGGCCCTCCGGAGGCCGAGGTCAGAGGTTCGAATCCTCTAGGGCGGGCCATTTCCTTTTCTGATTACCTATGAAGGAATAATCCCCTTAAGCGTTGCTATATCGGTATCGGGTACACCAGCCTTGGTAAAATAAGATATCCATTCATTAGTTAACGCTTGCACACTAGAAATGATTGTTTTGGCTTTTGCTTGAGAAAGTCCAAACCTTTTAGATTGAGACAGCGCATTTTCGAGCGTTCCTTCTCTGCCGTGAACTCCTATTCCAATTCCATGTTGCCGGGAGTTGTTTATCGGCAATACGTCGTAGGCTGGAGATAAGCGCCATTTTTTATCTGAGAAGGAATACAAGAAAGCGTGATTTCTGGAATGGTCATCAGTGTTACCCATTAAGATATTAAAAACCATGCGTGTGTACAGTTCATGTGCATCTCTCGGCTCTGCTCCATGCTTCATTATAAACTCTGCCAAAGCACCATAACTATAATTCTCAGTTAGTGCCTGCTTCGTCAACTTTTCTTGGTTGATTAGAGAGTTAGCACTCAAGAAATGGTGTGTTGGTCTATCAGCGTTACAGTCGAAGCGCTCTACTAATAATATGTCTTCTTGTTGGCTGTTCACTATAGACGTGGCTGCAACTCTAACATCCAGTTCTTCTAGCATTGTCATTGTTGCATGTTCTACTAAACATACGTTGTATAAATCATCTGGACGGTTGAATTTCGCTAAGTAATTTATACCACTGTCTTCAATCAGTGTTTTAGGTCGGGCGCCACCCATACTGGACCCGTATTCAAATGCTCTTTTGACTTCTTTAGGAATGTCCTCATTTTTAAGAATTGCCCTTTTTCCCTGCAATAAAATGGGGATATCGCCAAGCGTATTCTTATTCTTCTTTGGCTTACTTGCACTTCTAGATAAGCTAAAAGTAAGTGCGCCAACACCCATCCCAGAACCCACCAGAACGAGTTCTAGGTCATTGCTAGGCTTTGTTGAGTGCAGCGACAAAATAAGCTTTTTACCCCAGCTATCTGCTCCAGCATCTAAGATAGCGCCAAACATCCCTTTATTTACTCTGGTAATAAACTGATCGCTAAGTAGGGGGAGGTGAACTGGATCTAGGGGGAATGCATCATCCCTTTGTAGGTAGCTTTGTCCATATCGAAACTTCCCGATATTGGTCTTTGGGTCTAACTCAACAACACCGCATATCACCGGGCTATTTTCGAGTCCGTCAACAAAAACATAAGCTCTAGAAGTCATTAGGTAACTCCTTTTCTAAGAGTGAGCTTTTTCTCAAGGGGTTATTGCTTACTAATTCGTACTCCTTTTCGATGGTTTCAATAAGTGGGTCAAGCACTTCGAGTTGATTTAATATTGTAAGCAACGTATCCGAATTTATTCCTTTTCCTCGCTCTAACCTGCTAACAGTATTTTTGCTAGTACCGGTTCTAAGCGCTAACTCTTCTTGATCCATAGAAGCGGCTCTCGCTTGCTTTACGAGGTTACCAAGTAGTTTTTTCGTATATTCAACCTTGTTCATAAAACACCAAAAATAGCCATTAGTAGCGTAATTATTTAAGTATGGCTACTTAATAAGTTGTGTCAATTAAATAGTCATAAATGACCAAAAGAGATTTAATTTACCATTTATGATGCTTTATAGGTAAAGCAAACCTCCATTTTGCTCTTTTAGGCAGCACTTATTGGCTGAAAGAGGCATTGATTTCAAAGGCACTGTGCGCATCCTAAGCCTATCCAGCGTTAAAGTCATTCCAACGCATAGCAAAGTCGTTATACTGTTTTTTACTAGTTCATTTTTAAGCGTATCAACGTGCCAATAATGTCGCCACAGTCTATTCAACGCCCGAGCTTTCCTCAGTCACTACTTTGTTTTGGTGTTATTGTCGCACTGATAGCAGGCGGATTATTTGGCCTGGGCATTAGCCTGCATGCATTACTATTTCTGTGTTTGCTATGGGCTGGTATCAATGCCTTTAGCTTGGGGTATACGTACCTGCAAATCCGCGATTTAATGACCAGCGCATTAACCCGGGCCATGCCAGCAATCTATATTTTTATCCTCATTGGTATGGTTATCGCCAGCTTCATGCATAGCGGCACTATCTCAACACTAATTTATTACGGTTTAAGTTGGCTAAACCCCAGTATCTTCCTTGCGGTGGGATTAATTTTGTGTGCGGTAATGTCGGTGGCTACGGGCACATCGTGGGGTACGGTGGGCACTATGGGTGTAGTGCTGATGGGTATTGGCGCTGCCATGAACATACCACTGCCCATTGTGGCAGGCATGGTGGTATGTGGCGCGACGTTTGGCGATAAAATGTCCCCGGTGTCTGATACCACCAACCTCGCATCTATGAGCGCGGGTACCAACCTGTATCGACATATGTACGCCATGCTGCTAACTACACTGCCTAGCTTTCTTCTAACTTTTGTAATTTTCTTGGTAATTGGCTTTAGCTACGCAAACCAAAGCTTAAATGTTGACAAAATAATTGAAATAAAAGCAGCACTTGCCAGTCACTATAACCTTGCACCCTATATAACACTGTTACCGCTGGTGTTGCTTACGGTAATGAGCATCAAGAAAGTGCCGGCTGAAGTAACCATGTCGTGCAGTATTCTGCTTGCCGGTATCATCGCTATTTTCTATCAAGACACCAACACCATTAGTGTGCTCAACGCGTTGTGGGAAAACACCCCTCAAAATACGGGTATCGCAAATTTAGATACCTTACTAGGACGAGGCGGCATTAGTAGTATGAGCTGGACGTTGCTCCTCGCCTTAATGGCAATCGCATTGGGCGGCATACTGCATGGTGCAGGCTTTCTAGCTGCGTTACTGAAAGGCATTATTGAACGGGTAAAACGCACGGCAACCCTAATAGCCGTGACCATTGCGTCTGGTTTTCTAGGCAATGTGGCCATGGGCGAGGCCTATATCTCTATCATTTTGAATTGCCAGTTGTTTAAACCGAAATATGAACAGCAGAACCTTGACCCCGCTGTGCTATCTCGGTCGGTAGAAGAAGGTGCCACTATGACCACAGGCCTTATTCCGTGGACAACGGCTGGTGCGTTTTACTCTGCCACCCTGGGCGTTAACGTGCTCGATTACGTGCCCTATGCGTTCTTCCAACTATCTAAACGGCGTTATTGCGGTATCTATGGCCGCATTGGGCATGGGCATGCTAACAACCAAAGCACGAATGAATAAACGCACATCGAATTGAAGCAACCCATTAGCTAACACAATTCTGATAAACTGTTTTTTAAGATCGCCCGTTTAAAGCCAAACGTATAAGGCATCTATAAAAACAAAACAAAGGATCGTGTATGAGTAGTAATACCCGAGATGCGGCCTCCTCCAAGGCCATTATTAAACAGGAAGGCGCGTTTAGCGTTATCGACAAGCCCACTTTTTTTGGCTCTCTTATTCTTCTTCTCTCTGTCACCATTCCCCTAATTATTTGGCCGGACCAAGGCGCACAGTGGGTGGCAGCCGCAAAAGACTTCGTAACCAGTAAACTAGGTGTTTTATACCTCTTGCTTGGCGTTGGCGCTGGTGGGTTCATGGTTTACATCATGTTCAGCGACATCGGGCAAATAAAATTAGGCGACCCGGAAGAGAAACCCGAGTTCTCGCCAGTATCATGGGCTGCCATGCTGTTTTGCGCAGGCATTGGCGCGTCTATTTTGTATTGGTCCATGATTGAATGGGTGTACTACTACCAAGCGCCACCGTTTCACATAGAAGGTGAAACCCCAGAAGCCGCTAAATGGGCAGCAGCCTACGGTATTTTCCACTGGGGCCCGCTTGCCTGGGCAATTTACCTCATTCCTGCCGTACCTATTGCGTACTTCTACTATGTGCGCAATCACAGCGTACTTAAAATATCTGAAGCCCTTATGCCGGTTATTGGCGAGAAAATGGCTCACGGCTGGCTGGGTAAAATCATCGACATCAGCTTTATCTTCGGAATGTTAGGCGGCGGTGCGACCACGTTAGGTTTGGCAGCGCCTATGATCAATGAAGGGGTGCACGAACTATTCGGCGTACCTAAATCGCTTACCACCCAAGTTCTGGTGCTTGTAACCTGTACAGCTATCTTTGGCTACAGCGCGTATGTAGGTTTAAAGAAGGGTATTAAGCTGCTGTCAGACATTAACTTTTGGCTGGCCATAGGGTTGCTACTATTTATATTTGTTGTGGGACCTACGTTGTTTATGGCCAATACCGGCCTAGATGCTTTGGGCCGAGTACTTAGTAACATTATTAAAATGGCTACCTGGCTAGAGCCTTTTGCCGAATTTAATGGTTTTCAAAACACGCATTTCCCTCAAGACTGGACCATATTCTACTGGGCATGGTGGCTGGTATTTGCACCAAGCGTAGGGCTTTTCATTGCGCGTATCTCAAGGGGGCGAACTATTCGTACTATGGTAGCGGGCTCCATGTTCTTCGGCACCATGGGCTGCTTTTTATTCTTCATGGTAATGGGAAATTATGGCTTGTATTTGCAGCTTTCGGGTGAACTAGACGTGGTGAGTATTCTTAACCAAGAAAGCCCTACGGCCGCGATTTTCGCCATGCTACACACGCTGCCATTGGACTACATAGTCATTTTTGTATTCACCTTGTTAGCGCTAATCTTTACCGCAACTACCTTCGACTCCATTTCTTACATTCTGGCAGCTGTAGTGCAAAAAGAAGTAGACGAAGAGCCATTGCGCTGGAATCGTTTGTTCTGGGCATTCGCGCTATCGTTTATGCCTATAGTGCTTATGTTTGTTGGTGGGTTAGAAACGCTTCAAACGGCGTCGATAATAGGGGGCGTTCCGCTATTAGCTGTGGCCTTAATGTTATGTATTGCCATAGTGCGGGCGGCCAATTACGACATGCGTTACCAGCCCGATTACTCGGTAAAAGAAATCAATATAGGGGAATTCCCCGACGACGACCCGTGGAGCGAAGAAGGCACATGGGATATTGATGAAGAAGGCGAGGAGAGTGATGGCGAAACGCCTATTGCCGCAAAGCCTAAACAAAGAACGCCAAAAGACCACGTTGAGGGCGACCCGCACAGTAGACCGTCGCGGTTGTAGTCTTTTATCGTATCTGAATGAAACAAACGCCGCACAAGGGCGGCGTTTGTAGGCGTTTGTATTAGCTGAGCACAATTAGCGTACCCTAAAAAAGCGACTGTGGTACCGTAATCATCGTTTGCACCCTTTCAACTTTACGTATGTAGCAGAATGTCAGTTAAGAATTATCAGAAATTCTATCAGCCACTAAACGCGGTACATTCGGCTGATTTTAATCGCTGCATTTACTGCGGCTGCGAAGCTGCACGGCAAGACTTTATTCCACCCATAAAATTCATTCACGACTGGCAAGACGGACATCTACAGGCTGATTTTATTTCCGTGCCTGCATGCAACGAATGCACTGATCTTTTAAAAAATGAAAACGACGCCACGCTAGAACCCAGAATAACCGTGTTAAAAAAGCGGTTGGCGGAAAAGTACAAAAAGGCCATTCGGGTGTTTAACCACTGGAGTATGGAAGAAATTGAAGAAATGGACGCGGCATTTCAAATAAGCCTAAAAGGCGGCATGCGATTAGGCAAAGAAACCCTTTCCCGTCTTCAATTTGCAGGGTTCGATTATGAAGTGAATGGGAGTATTACGCGGGTGGCAAAACCTCAGCGCGAGGTGTTTAGAGTGTTCGACGAAGAGTTTAGCAGCTTTAGAGAAGCACTAGCCTTTGCCAGCGCTACCTACAAAATCAAGAAAAGCCGACTAAGTCAGCTTTATTTCGATAATGATGAAAGCTTTGATAGGGCGATTGAGGCTTTTCATGAGTTGGTTGAGGGTAACCCATAAAGCGCTGATTGGTGGCTTTGCACTCCAGGGGCAGAGGTTCGAACACTATCGAGCCCTCCATTTTTAAGACTTGGCTGTTAATCCCCAATAGCAAAGTAGTTCAAAGGTCTAGTATGTGTTGAAAGGGCGCAACCATCATTCTTGCCCGTTTTTTAAAAAATACAATTCAGAAAACCCCATTTTTACAAATTCGGTATCTCTGAAGTTTCTTACGGTCTTTTTGTCTTTACTGATAGCGGCAAGTTGCTGTTCAGTTTGCAGGAACTGGGAAAGGTCTATTTCCTCAGCTTCGGCCACGGCTTCATGCATATTTTGATGGCGGCTGTAAGAAAAATTTATCTCTTTTGCCACACCTTTAAACTTATAACGTACTTTATGGGCCATGTTCTACTCAAGTTGGTCGATGTAATTCAAAAACTGTTTAACCGGTATTATAAACTCAATTAGCGCCAATAATTAGTGTGTTAAAAAAAAGCGGGTGGCAAAACCAAAGCGTGAGGTGTTTGATGAAGAATTTAGTGGCTTTAAAGAAACGCTAGCCTTTGCCAGTGCGACATACCAAATAAAGAAAAGCCGGCTAAGCCAGCTTTATTTCGATAATAACGAAAGCCTTGATAGAGCGATTGAGGGTTTTCATAGGTTGGTTGAGGGTAACCCATAAAGCGCTGATTGGTGGCTTTGCACTCCGGAGGCAAAGGTCAGAGGTTCGAATCCTCTCGGGTGCGCCAATATTGGCGCTTCATTAAATGTATAGTGTCCACTAACTTGAGCTGGTGTTGTGACCAGATTGTGACCAAGTCCCATTTTATTACATCAACTTCAGTAGACTGTTTCTTATTGCGTCGACCGGTAGATCTTTTATCATATGTGACCAAGAAATTCGTAATGATCCAGCTACAGCATCATCTGAGAGGCCCATTGCTGTCAGCACGTGAGACGGTTTGTAGCTAGATGATGTGCTTGCGGAGCCATTTGAAATGGCTATAGACTCTTTCATTAAAACCATTGCAGCCTCTGAATTTACTCCCGGTATGTAGAAGTTAATGACAAATGGTGAGGTATCGGAGCCAATTATGTTTCCGTTTAAATCGCTCACCAAGCTTATCATTTGCTTTTTTATTTTTGAGCAGTGTTGAATCCATTCGGTCGCATGCTTTTCGGCTAACTGACAAGCTAAGCCGAAGCCGGCAATTAATTGAACTGGCAAGGTACCAGGCCTAAGGCCTTTTTCCTGACCACCTCCATAAAGCAAAGGTTTCAGAGGGGCCTTCATAAATCCTCGTTTACGCATTATTAGAGCGCCAATTCCTTTTGGAGCATAAAGCTTGTGACCACTTGCACTAATAAAATCAATCCGTTTATTACAAAGAGCTTCGCTTATTTTGCCAAAACTTTGAGCAGCATCTACATGAAAATAAGCAGGATGATCTTTAAGCAATTCGCATATCTCACTAATTGATTGAATGCATCCTGTT
This sequence comes from Alteromonas sp. MmMcT2-5, assembly GCF_022348315.1. Taxonomy (NCBI): domain Bacteria; kingdom Pseudomonadati; phylum Pseudomonadota; class Gammaproteobacteria; order Alteromonadales; family Alteromonadaceae; genus Alteromonas; species Alteromonas sp. MmMcT2-5. Next base: position 34,448 of record NZ_JAKRFB010000043.1, read on the forward strand.
TCATTATTTACGTGCATTACTGATACGAGAATCGTGTCATCGCGAAGCGCACTATAAATATCTTGTGCACTTATAAGCCCCGAGGGACCTGGACTCACATAAGTAACTTCAAAACCATCTTCTGCTAGGTGTTCAATAGGTTCTAATACAGCTTTATGTTCTATAGCGGTCGTAACAATATGCTTTTTGTTATTTTTGAGCGCATATTCTTTAAGACCCAAGATTGCAATATTGTTACTCTCTGTGGCCCCACTAGTGAATATAACTTCAGATTTATCCGCATCAACAATCTGTGCAACTTGCCCTCTTGCCGCTTCTACATATGCCTTTGCTTTGGCCCCAAATACATGAGTACGACTGCCTGCATTGCCATACTCTTCAGTCATTAATTGGTAAACAAAGTCCGCCACCTCAGGCAGAACCGGGGAAGTAGCATTGTAATCTAAATAAGTCGTCATAATTCTTATGTGATACGTTTGAACGGCTAAAGACATTTGATGATTTGCAATGTATCATAATGCGATTATGTTCGTAAGAACATTACTCGAATAGCACGAACAACGATTAGTTTGATAGTTAAATTATGTCCCAAATAGCTTCAGGAATGTCCTTCCCTGCAATCAAAGGCCAACAAGCCAACGATGAATACTACATCGTAATGTGCCCATTAAAGAGATTGAAGCGAATATTTAGCTTTGATGAAGGCCAACTTCCAGTTGATAAAAGAGCGCAGAGAATAATAAATGAAGAACGCATTCCTGACATTGCCAATTATATTTTGGACAACAGGGATAACTATGTATTTTCGGCGCTGACAGCGTGTATCGATGGCTTATCAGAGTTTGTTGCTATTGGCGATTCTAAACATGAACAAAAAATCGGCACTCTCATTATTGATGAAGATGCTGAACTTTACATCACTGACGGTCAACACAGAAACGCAGCGATCCAAGAAGCCTTAAAGCAAGATCCGACATTAGGTAACGAAACGATTTCTATCGTTTTCTTTGCGAGCAAATCTTTAGAAGAAAGACAGAAAATATTCAAAGATTTAAACCTTTATCCAGTCTCCTCCCAAATTCGGCATCCAAGTGCCATGATTGAATTTGAACTTACAATCAAACGGGAGAAGACCAAGATGAAGATTACAACAATCGGGTTAGATATCGCAAAAAGAGTCTTTCATGTGGTGTGCTGCAACAAGGAAGGTAGGCTGCTGAAAAAGAAAATGTTAAAGCGAGCAGAGGTGCTAGCTTTCTTTCATTCTCATCCTCAATGTCTTGTTGCTATAGAGTCTTGTGCAACTTCTTCTTATTGGGCGAGGGAAATTCAAGGATGTGGCCATGAAGTAAAACTGGTTCCGCCACAGCATGTTAAAGCGTTTTTAGTCGGTAATAAAAACGATTATAACGATGCCTTAGCTATAGCCATTGCCGCCCGTCAGCCCCATATCAGATCTGCTGGTATAAAGTCAGTAGAACAACAAGATAATCAAGCTCAGCATAAGGCCAGAGCATTAGCTGTTGGGCAGCGCACAGCATTGTGCAACCAAATAAGAGGACTGGTGGCGGAGTATGGGATATGCATACCTCAAGGCGTCCATACACTACGCAAGCATATCTCAATATGGCTGCAGGATGGCAACCAGCAATTATCAATACAGTTTAAGGCACTCCTGTTACAGCTTAATGAACAACTCCATACGCTAGATAGCAGTATCGATGTATATGACAAGGCAATAATGCAATATGCAAAAAACAATGCAATTTGTCAGCGTTTGCTATCTGTTCCCGGTATTGGCCCGATGATATCAAGTGCCTACTTTAATGAAGTTGGTAATGGCAGAGCTTATCGCAAGGGACGTGATGTATCAGCGTCATTAGGTTTGGTCCCCAAGCAACATAGTAGTGGCGGAAAAGATGTATTATTGGGTATCAGTAAAAAAGGTAATCGTTACTTACGATGTCTACTCGTCCAAGGCGCCAAAGCCGTCGTTTCTAGAGCTAAATCCAAAGATGACAAACTCAGCCTATGGATAAACCATCTGGTTTGTACAAGAGGGCATAATCGGGCATGTGTAGCGTATGCCAATAAGATGGCCAGAATGGCATGGGCAATCACGGTATCAGGTGAGGAATATTCACCAGTATAATAAGAACAAACACTTCAACGAATTGCGAAGGCATAACAGATAGATGACATAACAGGTCAAACCGGCATATTTAAAACCTGTCGAATTCAGGGGTAATAAAATACCGATAATCTGATAAGGACGATATGCGCGAAATACATCAAGGTCATAGCTTTTACAGCTAATTAAAGACCGAATATATGACAGCAATCCTGTCCCTGTTATCTAGATGATAAACCTTGCAATACGGGAGGAGACCATATATGAATTCGGGTTAAACTACCGATTAACATTATGGAAATGAAGGATGATACGATCGCACATGTAGCAATAATTAAATTCTTAAACATGGAGTTGCCTGTTTTTCTCCGGTGAGACCCGTCAAAGTTGGAAATTTTATGTGTCTCTCGCCAAGCTGCAAGTGCCAGCCTAGCTAGGCTTTATTCTACTCTTACTTAACTTGTAAAAGGCTCCAACGTTAAGTGAGGTACATTTCATTTTTTATTATCTCTGCTCTTTGAGAAACGGTGTATAGATCGTATATACAGTAACCTTTATATACAAGTAAATATTCTACCGCTGACCGTAGGTTAGAATTATATTGTTCATTTACTCTCTAATAAGGGATCGGCTAACTTCACTTCGTCACGTGCGATCGCAAAAATTCATTTTTTTCTAAACCATTTCAGGGGCGAGTGCTGTAACTAGTATTATGAAATAAATGTAAGGTTGCTCATGCTC